>JBDHVF010001080.1:0-2886 GCA_039809605.1 Polyangiales bacterium
CCACGTGACCGACGCGACCGACACGGCCGCGGCCACGATCGCCGCGGCGACGACGAGGCCCGTGCGCCCGCGCGCGGCGGGGGCCGGAGCGTGCACCGTCGACTGCCAGCGCTGCGTCGCGACGGCCTGCGGAAACGACGGGTACGAGGGCGTCGGCATCGAGGCCGTGGGGTAGGGCATCGAGGGCATCGCGGGCACCGTCGCGGCGTGCGCGAAGGCTCCGTAGGGCGGAGGCGGCGCGGCGTGCGTGTCGGTGAGCGGCGCCGAGAGCGCCGAAGCGAGCGCGTCGGCGAGCTCGCGCCCGGTCTGGTAGCGGCGCTCGCGGTCGCGATCGAGCGCGCGCGCGGCCCAGGCGTCGACGGCCGGGGGCAGCGCGGGGTCGATCGAGCGCGGGGGCGCGACGGGCGCCGTGGCGATCGCGACGAGCAGCGCGGGGAGCGTCTCGGCGTCGAAGGGCAGGCGCCCCGTGAGCAGCTCGTAGAGCATCACGGCGAGCGACCACAGGTCGCTGCGGCCGTCGATGGCCGAGGGGCCGAGGGTCTGCTCGGGCGACATGTACACGGGCGTGCCGAGGAGCTGCACGCCGTGGCCCGTGAGCTTGAGCCCGTCGGCGGCCTTGGCGACGCCGAAGTCGAGCACCTTCACCTGCGCGGAGCCGTCCTCTTCGCGCACGAGGAAGCAGTTGGCGGGCTTGAGGTCTCTGTGCACGATGCCCGCGGCGTGGGCGACGTCGCACGCGGCGCCGACGTGGCGCGCCACGGTGAGCACCGTCTCGCGGTCGAGGCGCCCGCGCCGTTCGAAGAGCGCCTCGAGCGACTCGCCGCGGAGCAGCTCCATCACGAGCCACGGCGCGCCGTCGGGCGCGGCGCCGAAGTCCTCGACGCGCGCGACGTGGCGGTGCCGGAGCTGCGCGGCGATGCGGGCCTCGCGCGCGAAGCGCTGCACGAGCTCGCGGTTGCCCGACGCCTCGGGCTTCATCAGCTTGATGGCCACCTCGTGGCCGAGCGACAGGTGCCGCGCGCGCCACACGTCGCCCATGGCGCCCGAGCCCAGGCGCTCGACGAGCTCCCAGCGCTCGCCGACGCGCGTTCCGGGTGCGGGGCTCGGCGAGGGCGCGCTCACGGCGCCGCGGTGTATCACGAACCCGCCCGCGCCGTCGCGGCGGGCCACGGGGCACCCGGAGACCGCTACACTAGCGGACAAGATTCTCGTATAGTGAAGCCGCGAGGAGCGAAGATGTCACTGCCCACGGAATGGATCCGCGCCCTGGCCGGGGGCGCGCTCATCGGCGCGAGCGCGTCGCTGCTGCTCTTGTTCAACGGCCGCGTCGCGGGGGTGTCGGGCATCGTCGGGGGCCTGGTCTCGCGCAGGCCCGGCGAGGTCGACTGGCGCGCGCTCTTCGTCGCGGGCCTGCTCGCGGGCGCCGCCGCCGCGCGCCTCGCGCTCGGCGACGTGTTCTCGACCGCGGGCACGAGCGTGGGCGCGGCCCTCGCCGCCGGGCTGCTCGTGGGCGTGGGCACGCGCCTCGGCAACGGGTGCACGTCGGGCCACGGCGTGTGCGGCGTGTCGCGCCTCGCGCCGCGCTCGCTCGCGGCCACGGCGACCTTCATCGCCACGGGCGCGCTCACGGTGCTCGCCGCGCGGGGGCTGCGGTGAGCGCCCGCGCGTCGAAGCGCGCCGTGGCGCGGGCGGTCTCGGTCGCGTCGGGCGCCCTCTTCGGCTTCGGCCTCGCCCTCGCGGGCATGACCCGCACCGAGAACGTGCGCGGCTTCCTCGACTTCGCGGGCGCGTGGAACCCCGCTCTGCTCTTCGTCATGGGCGGCGCGGTCGCCGTGCACGCCGTCGCGTACAGGCTCATCGCGCGGCGCGGGGCGCCCGTGCTCGCCGACGGGTTCTCGCTCCCCACGCAGCGCCGGGTCGACGCGCGCCTCATCGCCGGCGCGGCCCTCTTCGGGGTGGGCTGGGGCCTCGGGGGCTTCTGCCCGGGGCCCGGCCTCGTCTCGGTCGTCGCGGGCGCCCCGGCCGCGGTGACCTTCGTGCTCGCCATGCTCGCGGGCCTCGCCGCCGCCGACGCCCTCTTCCCCCGCGAACGCCCCGCGGAGCCGCGGCAGACCGAGGTCCCGCCGGGCTGAGCGAAGCGCGCGCCACGAGAGCGATGTTCATTACACTGAAAGTCTTCGGGACCGCATGACCCCGCCGCTCGACCGCCGCGCGTTCATCGCGGGCGCCGCGGCCCTCGCCGCCGCGGCCTGCCGCGCGAGGCCCACCGACGCGGCCGCGCTGCGCCTGGGGACGTTCCCCAACGTCACGCACGCGCCCGCGCTCACGGGCGTGGCCTCGGGGCGCTTCGCCGAGGCGCTCGGGCCGACGCGGCTCGTGCACCGGGCGTTCAACAGCGGCCCCGCGGCCGTCGAGGCCCTGCTCGCGGGCGAGCTCGACGCGACGTACGTCGGGCCCATCCCCGCGGCGGTGGGCTTCGTGCGCAGCCACGGCAGGGCGCTCCACGTGATCGCCGGCGCCGCCTCGGGGGGCGCGTCGTTCGTCGTGCGACGCGCGGCGGGCATTCGAAGGCCGGCCGACCTCCGCGGCAGGCGCCTCGCGTCGCCGCAGATCGGCAACACGCAGGACGTCGCCCTGCGCCACTACCTCACGTCGCACGGCCTCGCGCCCGCCGACCGCGGCGGCGACGTGCGGCTCACGGCCGTCGCGCCCTCGAACATCCTGTCGCTCTTTCGGCAGGGCGGCCTCGACGGCGCGTGGGTGCCCGAGCCGTGGGCCTCGCTGTTCGTGCTCGAGGCCGGCGGCGAGGTGCTCGTCGACGAGCGCGACCTGTGGCCCGGCCGCGCGTTCGCCGCGACGCTCCTCGTGGCGCGCGCGCGCTACCTG
>JBDHVF010001081.1:0-2886 GCA_039809605.1 Polyangiales bacterium
CCGAGGAGCCTCGGGTCGACGCCCGCCGCGAGCAGCGCGCCCGCGGGGCCGAACACCTCGCGGCCGTCGAAGGTCGCCACGCCGGCGCGCGGCGCGAGCGCGTCGACGCGCCAGGCCCTCGCCGTCGCCGGGTCGCGCACGGGCAGCACGCCGTTGTCGGGCCCCACGCACCAACGCCCGTCGACGTCGACCGCGAGGCGCGCCCGCGCGGTGCCCACGCCCGGGTCGACCACCACCACGAGCGCCGCGCCCCGCGGGAGCTCCCGCAGCGCGCGCTCGACCGCGAGGGCCGCGCCCGCGAGGTCGTAGGGCGCGAGGTCGTGCGAGACGTCGATCACGCGCGCCGAGGGCACCGCGCGCGCGATCGCCATGTGCACCTCGGCCACGTAGCTGTCGTCGCGGCCGAAGTCCGTGAGCAGGGCCACGGTGGGGCGGGTCAGGTGATCCACGCGCCCCCCACGACGCGGTCGCCGTCGTACATCACCGCGGCCTGTCCGGGCGCCACGCCGCGCTGCGGCGCCTCGAGCGAGAGCCACGCGCGGTCGCCCTCGACGCGCTCGACGCGCGCGGCGACGCCCGGGTGGCGGTAGCGCAGGCGCACGGTCACGCGGTCGGGCACGTCGCGCGAGAGCCACCGAAGGCCCTCGACGCGCACGTCGCGCGAGAGGGCCTCGTCGGCGCCGCCCACGATCACCGCGGCGCGCTCGGGCACGATGCGGAGCACGTACCGGGCGGCGCCCCCCGCGCCCACGCCGCGGCGCTGGCCCACGGTGAACGCGTGCACGCCGCCGTGCTCGCCCACCACGCGCCCTTCGACGGTCTCGATGGGGCCCGGCCTCACGGCCGCGCGGCGCTCGACGAAGGACGCGTAGTCGCCGCCCTCGACGAAGCACAGGTCGGTCGAGTCGGGCTTCGACGCGATCGAGAGCCCCGCGCGCGCGGCCGCGGCGCGGGCCTCGGGCTTGGTCATCGCGCCGAGCGGGAGCACCAGCGCGCGCAGCGCCTCGCGCGGCGCCGGCCAGAGGAAGTACGACTGGTCGCGGTCGCGGTCGGTGGCCGCGCGCAGGCGCACGCCGTCGCCGTCGCGCTCCACGCGGGCGTAGTGGCCCGTGGCGACGTGCGAGGCGCCGAGGCGCCGCCCGATCTCGTAGAGGGGCCCGAGCTTGACCGACTCGTTGCAGCGAACGCAGGGGCTCGGCGTGCGGCCCTCGGCGTAGTCGCGCACGAAGCGGTCGACCACCTTCTCGCGAAAGAGCGCGCGGCGGTCGAAGGTGTAGTGGGCCACGCCCAGCGCGGCGCACACGCGCGCGGCGTCGTACTGGTCCTCGGGCGCGCAGCAGCGGCCCGCGTGGCCCTCCCGCTCGTAGTCCCAGAGGTGCAGCGTGACGCCGACGACGTCCCAGCCCTGCTCCCGCAGCAGCAACGCGGCGACCGAGGAGTCGACCCCGCCGCTCATTCCGACCACGATCCGCTGTGCCATCGCAGTGCTCGCGCGAGGTCATAGCCCGAATCGATCCGCCGCGCGATCACGCGCCGCGGGCGCGGTCGCATCGCGGCGCGTCGCGCGCGAACCTCACGTGACACGTGAAGGGCCCGCGGGCCGACCCCCGGGCTGAACACACAGCCAGCCCCCCGAGGGGCCCGGTTCGCTTCGAGCGACCGCCGCGGGCGACCCGGTCGCGAGGAGAATCCCTTGGGGGTCCAACGCACTTGCCGCGCGGGCTTCGCGCGGGGCGTGAGGTCCGGGCGAGGCGCTCATGCGCCGCGTGAGCGTCGCCAGACCTCTCGCGCGGCACGTGAAGCCCGACGCCGCAACCTCGCGAGACCGCTGCGTCGATCGAGCGCTCGCGGTCGCGAGGCTTCGAACGCGGAGATGCGCCGACGCGCGCGGTGGCACAGGCGGGCACCGCGCGGCCCTTGACCCGCGTCGCGCAGCGTGATGTGCAACACGCTCGATGGAGGCAGACACCCCCACGCCCGCCCGCCCGCGCCTGGCCGAGCACGTGCTCGCGCGGCTGCACCGCGTCGAGGGCCGCACGCTCGTGGTGCTCTTCGACCAGCGGCGCGGCACGTCGTTTCAGGTCGGCATGCGCGAGTGGGTGCTGCTCTCGGCGGCCGACGGCACGCGCGACCTCGAGGGCATCCGGCTCGCGGGCGCGCGCGAGGGCTCCGTCGCGACGCGCGAGGCGCTCGAAGACTTCTTCGCGCGGCTGCACCGCCAGGCGATGCTCGCCGACGAGCCGCCGCGCGTCGACCTCGAGCGCGCCGCGCCCGCCGCGCCGCCCGAGCGCCCCGTCGACGCGCTCGCGGGCTACCGCTTCACCTGCGACGGTCGCGGCGTGTGCTGCCGCCAGTACGCCACCGTCGTGTTCAGCCAGCTCGAAGCCGCGCGCGCCCGCGCGCTGCTGCCGCTCGTCGAGGGCGGCGGCGACCGCCAGGAGTGGGTGTTCACCCCGCGCAACGGCTCGGCCCCGTCGCCCGCGTGCGCGGTGAAGCAGGTCGACGGCGCGTGCGCGTACCTCGACGAGCGCGGGCTCTGCGCGATCCACGCCGCCGCGGGCGCCGAGGCCAAGCCCTTCGGCTGCAACCTCTTCCCCGCGCGCTTCGTCGACGACGGCGAGGCCGTGCGCGTGTCGGCGCTCGTGGAGTGCGCGTGCGTGCTCCGCAGCGCGCGCGGCGCCGAGGGCTCGCCCCTGGCCCCGCCCGAGGCGAAGGCGCGCGGCGACCTCGCGGGCGCGGTGTTCGTCGAGGTTCTGCCCGACGAGGTCGTGATCGCCGAGGGGCGCGCCGTGCCCCGCGCGGCGCTCGTCGCGTGGTCGCGCGCGACGCTGGCGGCCGCGCCCGACGACGCGCTCGCGTGGCTCTGGTCGCAGGCCGACGCGATGG
>JBDHVF010001082.1:0-2885 GCA_039809605.1 Polyangiales bacterium
CTCAGCCACGCCCTCGCTCCGCGGGGGCGGGGCGCGCGGCAGCGCGGGTGGGGGCTCCGCGAAGGTGCGCGGCAGCGGGGGCGGGGCGCGCGGCAGCGTTGGGTGGGGGCTCCGCGAAGGTGCGCGACAGCGTTGGGTGGGGGGATACGTCGCACACGCGAAAGCGGCAAACTTGACGTGAAGTTGGTATGAGCACCTGATCCGCACGCGGCGCTCTCGAAACCGCGGCGCGAGCGCGTACCACCTCGCCGTTGCGAAGTGGAGGCTCGGCCACCCGCGACGGCTTCTTCACGCGCCGGGCGCTCCGGGCGTGGGCTCCGCGCGGGATGCGCAAGGGTGGTACAGCCCGCCCTGGGCGTGGTGTATCGTCCGCGGCGTGACGAGGCCGACGAGACCCTGGGTGCTGGCGAGCGCGCTGGCGACCGTGTCGATCGCGAACGCGCAGCCCGCTCCGCCCACGACGCCGTCGCCCCCGGCGGCGCGCTGCGTGCCCATCGCGGGCGGGACGTTCACGATGGGCTCGCCCGCGGGGGACGGCAACGGCGACGAGCGCCCGGAGCACGCGGTCACGGTGGCGCCGTTCTGCATCGACCGCACGGAGGTCACCGTCGCGGAGTACCGCGCGTGCGTGGACGCCGGGCGCTGTCAGACGCCGGGGCAGTACCGCCGCGCGCGTGGCGACGACCACACGCTCTGCAACTGGGGCCGCCCCGGACACGACGACCACCCGCTCAACTGCGTGGACGCGACCATGGCCGAGGCGTTCTGCGCGTGGCGCGGCGGCCACCTCCCCACCGAGGATCAATGGGAGTTCGCGGCGCGCGGGAGCGCCGGGCGTAGGTTCCCCTGGGGCAACGCGCTGCCCACGCCCCGGAGCGGCAACCTCTGCGGCGCCGAGTGCTCGTCGTACACCCGGCTGCTCGGGCTCGCCTGGGGCGCCGGCATCCCCGGCTGGCGCGACGCGTGGACCGCGACCGCGCCCGCGTCGTCGCTCCCCGCGGCGGGCAGCACCCCCGAAGGCGTCGTCGGCATGGCGGGCAACGTCTGGGAGTGGACCAGCACCCCGTGGGGCCCCTACACCGCCCGCAACGGCGACGCGACCGTGTACGCCTCGGCCGACCCCAACCGCCGCGTCATCCGCGGCGGCGGCTGGAGCAGCGGGGGCGTCACCGCCGCGCGCGCCGCGGGCCGCGAGTGGCGAGGCGTGACGTACATCGGCATCGTGGTGGGGTTCCGCTGCGTCGACGACGCGCGCTGACGCGGCGCGCGGCGGCGAGCGGGTCGAGCTCGAGGCGCGTGTCAGGTCGCGATCACCGCGCGGCGACGCGGTCGGCCTCGGCGAGCAGCGACGTGAGGTAGTCGAGCAGGATGGTGAACGACTCGTTGGCCTCGAGCTGCTCGGCGGCGAGCTCGTCGAAGGCCCTCGCGCGCAGCGCCGCGAGGCCCTCCCTGGCGTCGCGCAGCGCGGCGAGGTCGCCGGCGCGCAGCAGCGTCGCGAGGCGCTGCGCCTCCTCGTAGTGGCGCTCGATGCGGCCGCGGCGCGAGCGGCGGCGCGCGGCGCGCAGGGCCGTCAGCCCCGACCAGAGCAGCGCGCCCACGGTGATCGCGAGGCTGATCTGGTCGGTGTAGCGGGCGATGAGCGACGGGTCGTCGCGGCGGTAGTAGAGGTCCGCGCCGGGGTGCACGGCGTAGGGGGCGTCGGCGGGGTCGAAGTGCTCCGTGAGGTGCGCGATGAGCCGCTCGCGCTCGGCGAGGCGCACGCGGTTGGCGAAGAGCGACTCGGTGAGGTCGCGCACGAGGTCGTCGTCGAGGTCGCGTCGCGCCACGAGCAGGGCCGTCACGCCGAGCGTGCCCACGGGCTCGGGCGGCTGCGACCCGTAGGTGTGCTCGGGCACCACCGCCACCCGGAGGTAGGGCGCGTCGAGTCGGATGCCCTCGAGCGCCGAGCCGCGCCGCGCCGGGTCGCCGAGCGACACGAGCGCCATCGCGTCGCCCGAGAGCAGCGCGTCGACCACGGGCGTGCGCATCCCGGCGACGATGAACGCCGCGTCGAGGTCGCCCGCGACGAGCGCCCGCTGCGCCTCGACGGGCGTGAGGTTGCGGGCGTCGACGTCGCGCTCGCGCATCCCGAAGTGGCGCAGCACCTGCCACGCGATGGCCTCGGTGCCGCTGCCCGCGGGGCCCACGCTCAGCCGCTTGCCGCGCAGGTCGAGGGGGCCGGCGATGCGCGCGTCGCGGCGCGCGACGACCTGGAGCGTCTCCTCGTAGAGCGGGGCCACGAGGCGGATCGAGTCGTCGCCGCGGGTGTTGTTCGAGAGCAGCGCGAGCTCGACCTCGCGGCGCCGGAGCATGGCCACGGTGGCCGAGCCGCCGGGGCTCTCGAGCGCGCGCGGCGTCACGCGGCGCACGTCTCGGCGAAACGCCGCCGCGAGGTCGCCGCCGAGCGGGAGGAACGTCCCCCCGCGCAGGCCCGTGGCGATGCGCAGGGGGCGCACGGCGCGCTGGCGGCGCCAGAGCGCGGCGCCCGCGGCGGCGGCGATCACGAGGAGCAGCGCCGCGAGCGCGAGGCGGCCGCGGGGGTTCGGAGCGCGAGGGGCCTGGGTTCTCATCGTGGGGCCGCGCGATGGTACGCGACGCGCGGCCGGGCGCGGGGGATCGGTGCCTCCGCCGTCCCACCCCGCCGACCCCCCGACGCCTCACCGCAACCCGTCGCCGTCGTCACACCGCGCGGTGTGTCTGTGCGCCGGCCGGAGGGCGCGCACTGTCACCGTGGCGCTCGCGCTCGTGGCGCGGCCGTGCCCCGACGTGCCCCGGCGACGGCGCGCTCGTTCAGGTAGTGGCCAGGTTTGCGTCAAACCTCACCACTCGCTCGGCTCGAACCGTGC
>JBDHVF010001083.1:0-2884 GCA_039809605.1 Polyangiales bacterium
GGGTGCTGGTTGGCGCGGGGCGGGTGCTGGTTGGCGCGGGGCGGGTGCTGGTTGGCGCGGGGCGGGTGCTGGTTGGGGAAGGTGAGGGCCTGGCGGAGAAGTACACCATGTCGCAGAAGGCGCGCGTCGCGATGGATCAGGCGGTGACCGCGTCGGACGCCGCGCAACACTCACGCAGCGCCGCACGATCGCGAAGGTGGCGTGGGGGCGCGCGCACGACAAGACGCCCGCCGACGACCCGACGCGCGAGCGTCGACCGCCCCCGAACTCCTCGATCGGGCGGGAGCGTTACCGAGCCGGCGTCTGGCAGAGGTAGCGCACCACGTAGTGATCTGCGCCGACGCCGTAGAGCAGCGACCAGCCCGCCCCAGGGATCTCGTGCTCCCAGAGCAACGTCATGGTTGGCGGCAGCGCGACCTCGTGGTCGCCTTCGAAAGGAGCCACCACGTCTGCCGCACCCATCCGCGCGATCGCGGCGACGGCTGCGCGCTGCACGGCGGCCGGTGCACGCCCACGCCCGCGCAGGTAGCCCTGCGAGAGGATGCCCCTGGCCACGGTCGCTACGCCTGCTCGCGCAGGAAGGCCCCCACATCGACGCCCGAGTCCGCGTCGTCGGCCAGCTCCGTCAGCTCCTCCGGGCTCAGGCTCATCACGATCTCGGCGCCGCGGCGGTAGGCGTCGGGGACGCGCTTGCCGGGGCTCGCGGGGAGCCGCCCGTAGTAACGCTTCATCGCGTCGAGCGAGATGGCCGGGCTCGGCCGCGCGTCGCGGATGTACGCGTCGGCCCACGGCGCCTCGCGGTGTGACAGCTCCGAGAGCCACGCCTCGGGCTGTCGGCCGTAGTAGTCGAGCACCGCGTCGACGGTCTCGCGCTCGGCCGCTGAGAGGCGCGACGGGTCGCCGGTGAGCTCGCGGCTCCGGTACGCGTGCCAGACCTCGCCCACGACAGGGCCCATGTCCCACGCGCGGATGGTCTCGGAGAAGAGAGGGCGGCCCTCCCATACGAGCGACCACGCCTGCGAGTAGTAGAGCAGCTTCTGCAGCCGCAGCGCCGACTGCGACCCCTGGTTGAGCAGATAGCTGGCCACGTCTCGCGCGGATGCCATGGGCTGCACTGTGCCGCCGTTCAGGTGATGGGTCAATCGCGCGCTGGCAGGAGCTCCAACGGCGTGACGTCGCGATGGACCTCGCACACCGCCGCGGCGCTCTCCTCAACCTTTCCCCCGACCCGCCGTTGAGTCTCCTCGGAGCGCGGACCCCTTTCACCCCCCTGCGCCCCGGAGTCGACCGATGACGTTGTACCTCTGTCACGTCCTCCTCTGGCACGCGCGGCCGCAGCGCTCGCAGAACCCGCCGCCGATGGCGCAGGCCACGCCCTCGCTCGCGGCCCACGGCGCGAAGACCGACCACGTCGCGCAGGCCGAGGCGCTCGTCGCGCTCTACCCCGACACGGTCCCGGCGCCCGACCGCGAGACGATCCTGGGCGAGGCCAGCGAGAAGACGCTGCTCGACCTCGGCGCCGCGGTGAACCCGACGGAGCTCTTCGCCGACGTGGCGCGCGCCTTCACGGCCTACGCGCCGTGGATCCTCCGCGGGCGCCTGGGCACCTACGGCCCGATGCGCGCCCGCATCGTCGCCGAGACGATGCGCGACGTCGCCCCGCTCCTCTCGCAGCACGTCACGCTCGACGCGGGGGCGGCCGCGCCGAAGCCCGCGACGAAGCCCGCGCGCCGCGCCGCGCCCCGGTTGACGCGCCGCGAGGCGCTCAAGGCGCTCAACCAGCACGCCTCGTCGCAGGAGGCGCGCGACGCGATCGAGCAGGCGGTGACCGCGTCGGGCGCGACGAGCAGGGAGGCGCGCGAGCAGCGCCGCACGATCGCGAAGGTGGCGTGGGTGCGCGCGCACGTCTCGGCGACGATGCGCGCGGACACGAACCTCACGGCCGACGTGCTCGACGAGCTGGAGTCGACGGCGCTCTCGGCGCTCTCGGCGCGTGACGCGAAGAGCTCCCGGCGCACCGCGCGGCTCGCGCGGCAGGCCATGCGCGCCGACCTCGCGCTGCCCTGCGGGATGCTCGTGCGCGAGCTCCGCAAGATGCTCTCGGCCGCCGGGGAGCGCCGCAAGGCCGACCGCACCGTGCCCTCGGTGTCGTCGCAGTACGCGCGCGAGAAGCTCGCCGACGCGACCGACGAGGCGCCCGACGCGCCGCCCGCCGACGACCCCGCGCGCAAGCCCGTCCGCTGACCGCCCGCGCGGTTGAGCGCGCCGGGGGCGGGCGGTAGCGTCGCGCGCATGGCCGAACCCGCGCGCCCGCTCGACGAGCCGAACCACCCCGCCGTCGAGGCCGCCTACGCGAACGCCCCCCCTGACGTGGTCTGCGAGATCCTCCGTGGCGTGCTGGCGATGTCGCCGCGCCCGGCGTTGCCGCACGGCCGCTTCGCCAAGAAGCTCGGCGTGCGCCTCTTCGGGCCCTTCGACGAGGGCGTCGGAGGTCCCGGCGGCTGGCTCTTCGTCGACGAGCCGGAGCTGCACCTCGGCGCCCGCCCCGACAAGATGCAGCCCGACCTCGCCGGGTGGCGCCGCGAGCGGATGCCGCGCGTCCCGCGTGACGCCGCGACCGACATGGCGCCCGACTGGGTGTGCGAGGTGCTCTCGCCCTCGACCGAGGCCAACGACCGCGGCGTGAAGATGCCCCTCTACGCGGAGCACGGCGTCGGCCACGCGTGGCTCGTCGACCCGATCGCGCAGTCGCTCGAGGCGTACCGGCTCGCGCGCGGGCGCTGGCATCCGATCGGCACGTGGCGAAGCGACGCCGTCGCGCGCGTCGAGGCCGTCGACGACCTCGCCCTCCAGCTCGCGAGGCTCTGGCCGGAGTAGGCGGCAT
>JBDHVF010001084.1:0-2883 GCA_039809605.1 Polyangiales bacterium
TTCGCCGTCGACACCGAGCGCGGGCGGCGCGGCGCGGCGCTCTCGCGCGACGACCTCGACGCGTCCCTGCGCGCGGGCGCGGCGCCGGGCGACCCCCTCGGCCACGGCACGCACGCGCTCTCGATCGCGCTCGGCGGCGGCGGCCCCTCGCGGCGCTACGTGGGCGTCGCGCCCGAGGCGACCGCGGTGGTGGTGCGGGCTTCGCTGCGCGACGACGCGTTCGAAGTGCCCGACGCGCTCGCGGCGACGGGCGTCGCGTTCGTGTTCGACCGCGCCGCGGCGATGTCGATGCCCGCGGTGGCGGCGCTCTCGCTCGGCACGCACCGCGGCGCCCACGACGGAGACGGCCCCCTCGAGCGCGCGCTGGCCGCGCTGGTGCGCGACGGCGACGCGCCGGGGCGCGCGGTCGTCGCATCCGCGGGCAACGGAGGCGGGCGGCGCGTCCACGCGCGCATGGAGCTCGCGCGAGGCGCCACCACGCCGCTCACGCTCCGCGCGACGGGCGCGGCGGGCGTCTCGATCGCCTACGCGGGCGCGCTCTCGCTCTCGGCGCGCTGGCCCGGCGGCGTCGAGGGGGAGCGCGTGCCGACGGGCGCCTCCGCGGCCTCGCGGCACCCTGCCAACGGGTCGATCGTGAGCATCACGAACGCCACCGACGGGGCGTCTCCCGTGACGGGCGCGCGCGTGGCCGACGTGATGATCGAGGGCGCGGGCGGCACATACACGCTGCTCCTGCGGGGAAGCGGGCGCGTCGACGCGTGGGTCTCGCGCGAGGGCGACGCGGGCGATCCCCCGGAGTTCCTCGCCCCGTACGGAGACTTCGACGCGAGCGTCGAGGTGCCGGCGACGTCTCCGTCGGTGATCGCGGTCGGCGCCCTCACCACGCGCGCCGAGCGCCCCGGCTCGGTCTACGGAGCCGTCGCCGACTTCTCGTCGCGCGGCCCCTCGCGCGCGTGGGCGCTCAAGCCCGACCTCGTCGCGCCCGGCGACGTGGTCATCGCCGCGCTCTCGTCGCAGGCCGCGTCGAACCACGCGTCGCCCTTCTCCGACCCGTCGCGCGCGGCCGACGCGTGGCACGCCGCGGCCTCGGGCACGTCAGCCGCCGCGCCCCACGTCGCGGGCGCCCTCGCGCTGCTCTTCGAAGAGGCGCCCGCGGCCACGCAGCGAGAGCTCGTCGCGGCCCTCACCGCGGGCGACGCGCCGTGGAGCGCCTCGCGCGGCTGGTCCACGCTCGACATCCCCCGCGCGCTCGTGGCGCTGCACCGCGACGCGCGCAACCCCGCGTCGCGCGTGAGGTCCTCGTGCGCGGCGCCCATGGGTCCGCTCGTGCGCGACGAGCGCGCCGTGATCGCGTGCCGCGCGCTCGACGGCGACGGCGCGCCCACCGCCGCGGCCCTCGCGCTCACCGCGTCGGCGGGCGTCGTCGGCGAGGTCACGTACCTCGGCGCGGGGCGCTACGCGATTGACTACAGAGCACCGCTCGAAGGCGACCGCGTGGCGCTCTCGGTCTCGCTCGATGGAGCGCTCCTCGCGCGATGGGATCTGGCGCTCACCGCGGGGCCCGGCACGAGCGAGGTCACCGCGTGGGGCGGGTGCTCGGCGCGGCGAGGCCCGGCGGGCGGGGGGCTTGCGACGATGCTGCTCGCAGCGGTGATGGTCGTCAGGAGTCGCGGCCGAGTCGCGCGACCTGCGCGCGAGAGAGCTCGACGCGCACGCGGTCGCCGCTCACGGTGATGTCGGCCCGCCCGATGCCAGCGTCGCGGAGCGCGCCGCGGAGGGTCTTGACCAGCTCGGCGTCGGCCTTCGACCTCGCGCGCTCGGCCGCGGTGGGCGGGCGCTTCGCCTTCTCCTTCGAGCGCACTGCATGGGTGGCGGTCTCGATCTCGCGCACCGACGCCTTCGAGACAGATTTCGCGCCGACCTTCGCGTCGGCGGCCACGAGCTCCGCGGGCGAGTCGGCTTCGGGCGTCGCCTCGGTGTACGACACCAGCGCGTAGGCCTTCTCCTGCCCGAGCGCGAGCGCCTGCGCGCGGGGAACCTTGCGCACCAGCGCGATGAGCTTGGTCGCCTGCCGGTACGACATCAGCCCCTCGGCCTCGAGAAGACCTTCGAGGCCCGAGTGACCTGCGACGCCGTAGAGCTTCTTGTCGAGGATCTCTCGCAGCGCCTCGCCGATGTCGTAGAAGCCCTCGACCACCGACGCCATGCGCCGCCGGATCAGCGCCACCAGCTCCGCGAGGCGCGCGGTGTTGTGCGCGAGCGCGTCGGCCTTCGTCTTCTCGATCAGCGTGAGCTTGCCTCCACCCCTCTTCGCCACGAAGCACCTCCACGCGCGAGGAGAGCACGAGCCCCGGGCGCGCGTGAAGGGGTCGCAGACGCCTGCGACTCGGGTCGCAGACGCCTGCGGTCCACAGCCGTGTGGAACCCGCGGAATCTCGAGCGAGTCGGGGTTCCGTCGCACGAGCGACGAAATTCGCACGAAGCGCTCGGCACCGAGAAGGTCGGGGAACGTCACCTGCCTCGCGGCGGTGATGGCTCGGTAGAAGGCGCGACGCAATCGTGCGCGTGCGGTGCCTACGCGTCACCGTCTGCGTTCGGTCGCAGCCGGTGCCCTGACGCGTTCGCGTGCAGCTTCGTCGTCGCCGTGCCCGCGACGGGACCGTTCAGCCTTTCGATCTACGATGTGGACCTCTCCACGCACGACCTCATCGGCTCGTGCGCGGTCACGCCCAACGGCACTGTCGGCGTCGGGGCGTGCGGTAGCGCCTCTCTCGCCGTCCGATGAGTTCCTACGGCGCCGTCACGCGGGGTGTGTTTCCGATCGTGCTCACGGCGCCCGGAGATCCGCCGATTGGCATGAAGCCGGCGCAGCGCGTACGAGGG
>JBDHVF010001085.1:0-2878 GCA_039809605.1 Polyangiales bacterium
GTGAAGAAGAACCCGCGCTACCCCTACAAGCCCGACATCCCGCTGACCATCCTCGTGAACCCCGAGCTGGAGCTCATCGGCGACGAGCGCTTCGACAACTACGAGGGCTGCCTCTCGGTGCCCAACCTCCGCGGGGTGGTCTCGCGCTGTTGATGGGGACGAGTATCCGCGCGCGGATGTTGAAGACCGCGTGAGGCCCCCGAGTTCGTTCACCTCGTGGTGTTCACCACCGCCCCCTCGGTGATCTCGGCGAGATGCTGCATCGTTGCGGTGCCGCGAAATAGGTGAAGGCCCGGAGTGGTAGCTCCGAGCCTTCGCGAGGTCGTCGCCGTTGCAACGCGGCGTGCCTCGTGCGCTCGAGCATCGCTCGACGCGCTGGCCTCGTCGAGCCCTGCGCCGCGGCGATCACGCCGTGTCGACGACGCCCGCCCGCGCCCTGCATTGCCCCCACTGCCGCCTCTTCTTCGCGGCCTGCCCGCCCTGCGCGCGGCGACGCTACTGCTCGGACGCCTGCGCCCTTCGCGCCCGCCGCGCCCGCCAGCGTGAGGCCGCTCACCGATACCAGCGCACCGCCCGCGGCCGACGACTGCACGCCGCGCGACAGGCCCGCTACCGCGAGCGCCGCGCGTCGAAAGTGACGCATCGCTCTTCGACGCAGTCGGCGCCCCCCGCGAGGGTCGACCCCGTCGCGACGCCCCGCGCGGATCCACCGCCGGCCCCGTCGCCTCCGGAGACCCTCGATGCACCCTCACCCACGCGCGCCGACGACACCCCCGCCACGACCTCCTCGTCGATGCCACCTTCGCCGCCGCTCCCGGACCGCTGCTTTCGCTGCGGTCGCGCCATCGACCCACGCTGGCACCTGGGCCCTCGCGCTCGCGCCCGCCGTCGCCCGCGGCCGCCTTGAGCGCGTCGCCCCGCGGAGGCGCTCATGATCAGCCCCGAGCGCGAGGCCGAGATTGTGCGGCTCTATCACGCCGAGCGGTGGCGCATGGGCACCATCGCCGCGCAGCTGGGGCTGCACCACACCACCGTGCGACGCGTGCTCGCCCAACAGGGCGTCGAGGCGGCACGCACCTCGCCGCGGCCCTCCATCGTCGACCCCTTCGTGCCGCTCATCGTGCAGACGCTGGAGAAGTACCCGCGGCTGACCGCGAGTCGGCTCTGCGCGATGGCCCGTGAGCGCGGCTACACCGGCAGCGAGGACCACTTCCGCACCGTCGTCGCGCGCCACCGCCCGCGCCCCGCGGCCGAAGCCTTCGCGCGGCTGCGCACCCTGCCCGGCGAGCAGGCGCAGGTCGACTGGGGTCACTTCGGCATGCTGCCGGGCAGCGACCGCGCGCTGATGGCCTTCGTGATGGTGCTGAGCTACTCGCGGCGCATCTTCCTGCGCTTCTACCCCGGCGCGGCGATGGCGATGTTCCTGCGCGGCCACGTCGACGCCTTCGGCGCCTTCGGAGGGGTGGCCCGCACGCTGCGCTACGACAACCTCAAGAGCGCGGTGCTCGAGCGGGTGGGTGATGCGGTGCGCTTCCACCCGACGCTCTTGTCGCTGGCGGCGCACTACCGCTTCGCGCCCTCGCCGTGTCGGCCCTACCGCGGCAACGAGAAGGGCCGCGTCGAGCGCGCCATCCGCTACATCCGCGACGCCTTCTTCGCCGCGCGCCCCTGGAAAGACCTGGCCGACCTCAACGCGCAGGCCGACGCGTGGTGCGCGGGCCCAGCCTCCGATCGGCGCTGCCCCGAGGACCGCACCCGCAACGTGCGCGAGGTCTTCGCCGAGGAGCAGCCGCGCTTGTTGCCGCTGCCCGACGACGCCTTCGCCGCGGTCGAGCGCGTGCCCGTGGCGATCGGCAAGACGCCCTACGTCCGCTTCGACCGCAACGACTACTCGGTGCCGCCGAGCTACGTCCGCCGCGACCTCGAGGTGATCGCCTCGCTCGAGCAGGTGCGCGTGGTCGACGGCGACGCCGTGGTGGCCACCCACGGGCGCGTCTGGGGCAAGGGCGCGCAGGTGGAGGACCCGGCCCACGTGGAGGCCCTGCTGGAGCGAAAGCGCGCCGGCCGCACCCACCGCGGCTCCGACCGGCTCACGCGCGCGGTGCCCGAGGCGCAGGCCCTGTTGGTGGCCGTGGCCGAGCGCGGAGGCAACCTGGGCAACACGGTCGCGCGCCTGTTGGTGATGCTCGACCAGGAGGGCGCCGCGGCGCTGAGCGAGGCCATCGTCGAGGTGATGCGCTCCAAGGCGCCGCACGCGGGCGCCGTGCGGCAGGTGCTGGAGCGGGCGCGGCGCGCGCGAGGGGCGTCGCCCGCGGTGGCCGTGGAGCTTCCGCAGGACCCGCGCGTGCGCGAGCTCGTGGTGCGCCCGCACGCGCTGTCTCGGTACGACCAGCTGCGCCCCGAGGGAGGCCGCGATGAGTGACACGTCGCTGCGAGCGCGCCTTCGCCGGCTGGGCCTGCACGGCCTCTACGGCCGCTACGACGACGTCGCCCAGGAGCCGTGGCTCGTCCGCGTGGTCGAGATCGAGGAGGCCGAGCGCGCCCGCCGCAGCCTCGAGCGCCGCGCCCGAATGGCCCGTCTGGGGGCCTTCAAGCCCGTGGTGGACTTCGACTGGGCGTGGCCGTCCAAGATCGACCGCGAGGTATACGAGGAGCTGCTGGGGCTGAGCTTCGTACGCGAGAACGCCAACGTGGTGCTGGTGGGCCCCAACGGGGTGGGCAAGACCATGCTGGCCAAGAATCTGGCGTGGGCGGCGCTGAGCGGGGGCCACACGGTGCGCTTCACGACCGCGAGCGACATGCTGGCCGACCTGGCCGCGCAGGAGACCGCCTCGGCGAGGAGTCGTCGCCTGCGTCGCTACGTCAACCCGCAGGTCTT
>JBDHVF010001086.1:0-2877 GCA_039809605.1 Polyangiales bacterium
CTCTGACTCAAGTTTGGCCGTTGACGTAGCGCGCGGGGCGTGGCTGCGCGGTCGCTGACACGGCCCCCTCACCGCGCTGCCGCGCGCCCTCACCCCCGCGGAGCGGGGGCAAGGGCTCGGCGTCTGTGGGCGGTTGGTATCGCACCGAAGCGTCGCGAGTTCGCGACGTCACCGCGCACGCATCAGCTCGCGGTGCGTCGCACCGCGCCGTGCGTGGGACTGCTGTATGGGGTGCTGGTGATGTGGTTCTGGGAGCAGTTCGAGCAGGGGCTGCGCGCGGTGATCCCGAACCGCCCCTGGTACGGTCACAAGGAGAACGTCAGCTTCGAGGACATCGTGCGCACCGCGCGCTTCGCACTGCGGGCCACGCCGCTGCTGGATCTGGTCGCAGAGTTCGCACCGTTGCACCACGCCCACGACGGGCGCGCCGCTCCAATCTCCTCACAACGACAGGCTGCATGAGCCGCTCGCGGACGGCGACGCGCGCCGCAGGCACCGCTCCACCGCGACGCGTTGGTACGACACCAACCGCCCGCAGACGACGGAGCCCTTGCCCCCGCTCCGCGGGGGTGAGGGCGCGCGGCAGCGTGGTGAGGGGGCCGTGTCAGCGACCGCGCAGCCACGCCCCGCGCGCTACGTCAACGGCCAAACTTGAGTCAGAGCTACTTCTCGGCGACGGTGCCGAAGACGTGGTCCCAGAAGCCCGTGGAGACGCCGTAGCCGCGGTCGTGGTCGTCGAAGTGGTGCACCATGTGGCGGCGGCGCGCGGCCTTGAACCAGAGGGTGAAGGGCGCGAGCCACACCGAGCGCGGGGGCTTCATGAAGTGCACCGCGAAGTGCGTATAGTCGTACGCGAGGTAGCCGAGCACGAAGCCCGCGAAGACCGCCGCGGCCCACGCGCTCGGGAGCGCGAGCGCGAAGAGCCCGTAGAAGAGCGCCGCGAGAGGCGCGCTCACGGGCGGCACCATCAGCAGGCGATAGAAGTCGTCGGGGTACTGGTGGTGAATGCCGTGCGACTGGAAGTAGATGAAGTTCGCCACGGGCCCGCCCAGCGGCAGGTGAAAGACGTAGCGGTGGAGCACGTACTCGGCGAGCGTCCAGAAGAAGAAGCCCGCCGCGAGGCCGCCCAGCCACGCGAAGGTCCCGAGGCCCGCGAGGCCCGCGCGCGCGAAGATCCACACGACGGGCAGGTAGAGCGCCGCGGGCACGAGCGGGTGCACCTTCGAGAAGAACTCGAGGAAGTCGCTGCGGAACATGCGCGCGATGGTCCCGCGGTAGACCGGGTCTTCCACGTCCGGGCCGTGGTAGTGCGGCGCGAGGTCGGGCGTGTCCTTCGGGGTGATCTTGTACTGCATCGCGACACGCCTCTCCTGAGCGTCTACGCCGCAGCGTCTACACCAGATCGCCGGGCGTCGTCCATCACCAGCCCCGTCCCGGCGGCGCGCCCGTGAGGGTGCGGCACGAGTACGGGTTCTCGACGCGAAACGAGGGCTGCGCGGCGCGGTAGCGCGCGACCATGTCGTCGTACACGGCCCGGTTGGTGCGGCGCAGGTCGGTGGTCTCGCCGGGGTCGGCCTCGAGGTCGTAGACGGCGAAGCGCGCGTCGTCGCCGAACGCGATGACCTTGTAGCGCCCGTGCACGAGCGCGCGCCGGCGGTCGTTGTCGCTCGTGCGCGCGAGGTCGACCCACACGTCGCGCTCGGTCGCCTCGGCGCCGTAGAGCTCGGGCACGAGGCTGCGCCCGGTGAACTCGGCCTCGGGCGCGAGGCCGAAGAGGTCGAGGATGGTGGGCGCGAGGTCGAGGTGGCTGCGGCTCGCGTCGATGCGCCGAGGGCGCGCGCCGGGCACCACGAAGAACCATGGCACGCGAACGAGGTTCTGCCAGAGCTCGAAGCCGTGGCGGTAGTGGCTGTGCTCGCCAAAACCCTCGCCGTGGTCGGCCGTGATGATGATGGCCGTGCGCGCGCCCCAGGGCTGCTGCTGGATCCAGGTGATGAGCTCGCGGAGCTGCGCGTCGGTGAAGGTCACCTCGCCGTCGTAGCGGTCGCGCATGCGGCGCCCCCACGGCGTCACGTTGGGGTGGCCCTGGTACTGGTCGTGCGGGTCCATGAAGTGGAACCACGCGAAGAAGCGCCCCGAGGTGTTGGCCGGGTCGCTGAGCAGACGTCGCGCGAGCGCGGCGTGGCGGTCGCCGGTGATGTCCACGTCGGTGGTGGAGTTCCAGTGCAGCCCGGGCACCATCTCGTAGACGTCGAAGCCCTGGTCGAAGCCCGCTTTGCCTCGGCGAAAGTAGCCGTGCGCGTTCGCGGTGATCGTGCGGATGCCCGCCTCGTGGAGCTTCTCGGGGAAGAAGAGCACGCGCGAGGGGTAGGTGCCGAAGAAGTACCCGTCGCGGCGGAGCTCCCCGGGGAGGCGTCCGCCGAGAAAGCCTCCGACGCTCATCGAGGTGTACGACGAGAGCGCGTAGGCGTGCGTGTAGCTCACGGCGCGCGACTCGAGCTCGGTGAGAAAGGGCGCGATGGGCCGCGGGTACCCCGCCCAGGGCATGTCGGCGCGCAGCGAGTCGACCGAGATCATGATGACGTTGAGGTCGCTCGGCGGGCGCGTCGCGGCGGGCTGCGCGGGCTGCGTCGGGGCGGGTTGCGCGGGCGATGGGTGCGCGGGCTGCGTGGCGTGCGGCGCGGGCTGCGCGTGCACGTTGGAGATGGGCGACGCGCGGTCACACGCGGCGACGAGGCAGAGCGCGCTCACGAGATGGGTGCGGGGCGAGGGCATCGGGAGGGTGTCTATAGTGCAAGCGGCGGCCGTCGCGCCAGCGGAGGGGCGGGCTCAGCGTCGACCCGAGGCGAGCGCGAGCTTCGCCGCGGTGTCGGTGCT
>JBDHVF010001087.1:0-2868 GCA_039809605.1 Polyangiales bacterium
CCTCGTCGTCGACGAGGCCCTCTTCGAGCTCGAGCAGCGCCAGCGACCACGCGCGGCGCGGCCACGCGTCGAGGTCCTCCATGGCGTCGCGCACGCGGGCGGCGAGGGCGCGGCGCTCGTCGTCGGTCGCGCGCGCGGCCGCGAGCGCGACGGCGTGGCGGCCCGGCGTGAGCGCGTGGTGCGTGGCCGTGCCCTGCTCGACGTCGAAGCGGTAGAAGCCCACCAGCGCGTCGAGCAGCGACGCGCGGAGCGACGGGTCCCTCGTCTGCGAGACGCACCCGGCGAGCGCGTCGAGGCACGCGCGAGCCACCGCGAGCACCGGGGCCGCGCCGTCGCCCAGCCTGCGCCAGCGCCCCACCGCGGCGAGCGCCACCTGCTCGTACGCCGCCGCGCGCGCGGCCACGTCGGTCGAGCGCGCCTCGGCCTCGCGCACCAGCGTGAAGAGCGCGCGGGTGATGACCTCCCCCGCGTCGGTCTCGCCCATGTGCGCGCGAAAGACCTCTGCGGCCCGGTCGCGCCACGCGTCGGGCGGCGTCGGGGTGCGTGAGCCGTCGAGCGGCCGCGGCAGGAGCGACTCGACCAGGGGCTCGAGCTCGGGCCTGCGCTCGATCATCGCGCGCACGAGCGCGAGGAGCTCGCCCTGCCCCATCGCCCCGAGCGCCTCGTCGAGCGACGGGGTGACGGCGAACACGCCGGGCTCCTCGCGCCACGCGAGCAGCACCGCGCCCGTGTGCTTGCACGCGCCGGCCTCACCCACGGGGCACGAGCACGACGCCTCGGCCACGCCGCGCGCGTCGAAGCGCACGCGCACGCGGTAGCTCTCGTCGCCCGATGCCTCGCAGCGGGCGGTGAGGGTCGCGCCCTGGCGCCGCCCGTCGAAGACGGCGCCCCACGCGCGGTAGAGCCTCGCGCGGTCGAGGTTGCGCGCGCCGAGCCCGTCACGAAGGGCGCGGTCGTCGACGCGCGGCAGCGGCTGTGCGTCGTTCGCGGCGAGGTCGTCGCGGCTCACGGGTCTCATGCCGTCGAGACTGGGCTCGCGAGGGCGCGGCCGCAACGCAGCCATTGACAGGGTACGTCACATCGACTGGAGCACGTCGCTCCAGGTCTCCATGGCGTGCGGGTCGTAGAGCACGACGCGGACCTCGCGCACGTGCTCGGGCTCGAGGGTGCTGAAGGTGCGCACGGCCTCGAGCAGGAGCTTGGCGCCGAGGGCCATGGGCACGCCGCCGATGCCCGTGCCGAGCGCGGGGAAGGCCACCGACTCGCAGCGCCGCGCCTCGGCCTCGAGGAGCACGCGCAGGGTGCAGCGCTGGAGGCAGATGGCGTTGTCGAGCGCGGCGACGGCGTGCGCGACCCAGTGGGCGTCGAGGTCTCCCGCGCCGGTCCACACGACGTCGCCCATGGCCACGGGGGCTTTTTCGAGCGCCTCGGCCTCGATCGCCTCGCCGCCCACGCGCTTGAGCACCGAGGCGACGCCGGCGTCCATCACGAGCGAGACGTTGGCGGCGTTCACGATCACGTCGGCCTCGTGCTGCGAGAGGTCGCCGAACGCGAGCTCGACGCCCACGTCGCCCGCGCGCGCCCGCAGCTCGTCGCGCTGGCGCACGGGCGCGGGCGCCGAGGTCACCACCGCGAGCGCGCGGGCCACGGCGTCGGCGCTGGCGTAGCGGTCCTCGGGGCGCTTGCGCAGCAGCCGGTCGATCACCGCGAAGAGGTACGCCTCGCGCGGGTCGCGCGGCGGCGGCGGGGCGTACGCCGCCGTGACGTGCGCGATGCCGAGCTGGATCGCGCTCTCGCCCTGGAACGCCGGCTCGTTGGTGGCGAGCATGTGCGCCGTCGCGCCGAGGGCGTAGAGGTCCGTGCGGCGGTCGATCGACGACTGGTTCCACTGCTCGGGGGCCATGAAGTGCGGCGTGCCCACGACGCGGCTGTCGTGGCCGCGCGAGCGCGACTCGACCGCGATGCCGAAGTCGCCCACCGCGGCCGTGCCGTTGCCGCAGAGAAAGAGGTTCGCGGGCTTGATGTCACGGTGCACCACGCCGGCTTGATGGATCGCGTGGAGCCCGTGCGCCGCGTCGACCACCATGCGGCACACGGCCTCGACCGGGAGCCTGCGGCCGATGGTGCGCTGCGCCTTGAGGATCTCCTCGAGGTCGATGCCGTCGACGTAGCGCTGCACCACGAAGGGGACGCCCTCCTCGGTGCCCGCGTCGATGGCGCCCACGACGTGGGGCGAGCTCACGCGCGCGGCGAGGTGGGCCTCGCGAAAGATCTCCTCGCCCGCGCCGACCTTGAAGGTCTTGATGACCAGCGGCATGCGCAGCACGGGGTGGCTCGCGAGGAAGGCCGCCCCCATGCCCCCCTCGCCGAGCTTCGAGTGCACCTTGAGCCCGTGAAAGGTCTTGCCGGGCTCGGGCGCGCCGGGGGGCTCTGCGACGGGCTCGGGCGCGACGGGCGACGCCGGCGCGATCACCAGCTCGGGGAACGCCTCGGTGGCCTGGAGCGGCAGCGACTTCGCGGCGTCGATCGCGGCCTTCGCCTCGTCGGCGGGGAGCATCTCGGTCGGCTGGTGCGTGCTCATCGGTGCGACAACGGAGAACCGCGACGGGCGCGAACTGTCAAGCGACGCCCCACCTCCGCGAGACGTACGCCGTCACCCGTGCGCGCGCAGCGAGGCCGTGGCCTGCTCGAACATCTGCGCCATGACCTTCTGATAACTCGACGTCACGACCGGCGCGGGCGGGGGAGGCTGCGGCGGGGGCGGCGCGGCCGCGAAGGGGTCGCCCGACGCGACCTGCACGTACGCGCCGGGCGGAGGCCCCGCGACGAACGCGGCCGACGCGGGCGCCGACGTGGCGAAGGGGTCGC
>JBDHVF010001088.1:0-2865 GCA_039809605.1 Polyangiales bacterium
ACCTCGTTTCAGCACGCTCAGCCACGCCCTCGCTCCGCGGGGGCGGGGCGCGCGGCAGCGAGGGTGGGGGCTCCCGATGGTGCGCGACAGCGTTGGGTGGGGGGACACGTCGCACACGCGAAAGCGGCAAACTTGACGTGAAGTTGGTATGAGGTGATGGCCCTCGCAGCGCGAGGGCCCCTGCGAGACCCATGCAGCCCATCACCTCGTCTCCGTACGCTCAGCCACGCCCTCGCTCCGCGGGGGCGGGGCGCGCGGCAGCGAGGGTGGGGGCTCCGCGAAGGCGCGCCGCTGCGCGAGTGGGCGACACGTCGCACACGCGAAAGCGCCCAAATTGACCTGCGGCTGGTATGAGCGCTACCGCGCGGGCTCGAGACGTCCCGGGCGGCGCAGCATCTTCTCGATCTCCGAGACGTGGATCTCCTCGTCGTGGATCATGCGCCGCGCGTACTCCTCGAGCACGACGCTGCGGTCGCGCACGAGGGCGTAGAGCCGCCGGTACGCGGCGATGCCCCCGCGCTCGTGGGCGATGCACTCGTGCAGGATCTGATCGGTGTCGTGCTTGTGGCTCTCGAGCAGGCGGCCGATCTTGAGCGAGGGGTGGCCGCCGAGCGTGGTGACGTGCTCGCCCGCGAGGGCGGCGTGCGTGATGGCCTCAGAGGCCTGCGAGCGCATCCACGCCACCACGGGGATGCGGTTGTGCCCGAAGATCATCAGCGAGTAGTGGGTGTACCGCACCACCCCCGCGAGCTCGAGCTCGAGGATCTCGTTGAGCACCTCGATGACGGCCCTCTCGTCGATCGGTTGTTCGTCGGTCATGGGCGCCTCCTGAGCCCTTCAAGATACGCCCCGCGCTCGCGAGGGTCACGCCGCCGGCCGATGGACTACCATGGGCGCATGGCCTACAGCACCCGCTTGGAAGATGCCTTCGCGTTCGCGGCCGACCTGCACCGCGAGCAGGTGCGCAAGGGCGGCGGCGCGCCCTACGTCACGCACCTCATGGCCGTCGCCGCGTGCGTCGGCGAGCACCTGGGCACCGAGGACCAGGTGATCGCCGCGCTCCTGCACGACGCGATCGAGGACCAGGGCGTGACCGCCGACGCGATCGCCGCGCGCTTCGGCCCCGAGGTCGCCCGCATCGTCGAGGCGTGCACCGACGCGTTCACGACCCCGAAGCCCCCGTGGCGCGGCCGCAAGGAGCGCTACATCGCCCGCCTGCGCGGCGAGGACGCGGCGGTCAAGCTCGTGGCCGCGAGCGACAAGCTGCACAACGCGCGGAGCATCCGCCGCGAGCACCGCGTCGAGGGGGCGGCCGTGTGGAGGCGCTTCACGGCGCCCGCCGACGAGACGCTGTGGTTCTACCGCGCGGTGGCCGAGGCCCTGGCCGAGGGCTGGCGGCACCCGCTCGTCGACGAGCTCTTCGAAGAGGTCGCGGCGCTCGAGGGGCTCTCGCGGGGGTGACCGTCAGCGCGAGCGGGCGAGCTCGATGCGCGCGAGCTGGTCGCGGTGCACCTCGTCGGGTCCGTCGGCGACGCGCAGCATGCGGGCGGCGGCGTACGCGAACGCGAGGCCGTGGTCGTCGCACAGGCCCGCGGCGCCGTGGGCCTGCATCGCGTGGTCGATCACCCGGCAGGCCATCGAGGGCACGGCCACCTTGATCATGGCGATCTCGGCGCGGGCCTCCTTGTTGCCCGAGACGTCCATCTTCCACGCGGCGTGGAGCACGAGCAGGCGCGCCTGGTCGATGGCGATGCGCGCGTCGGCCACGCGCTCGCGCCAGACGCCCTGCTCGGCGATGCGCCGGCCGAAGGCCACGCGGCGCTTGAGCCTCGCGCACATCGACTCGAGGGCGCGCTCGGCCAGCCCGATGAGCCGCATGCAGTGGTGGATGCGCCCGGGGCCGAGGCGCCCCTGCGCGATCTCGAAGCCGCGGCCCTCGCCGAGGATCACGCTCGTGACGGGCACGCGTACGCCGTCGAAGGTCACCTCGCCGTGGCCGTGCGGCGCGTCGTCGTAGCCGAACACCGGGAGCATGCGCTCGACGGTGATGCCGGGCGTGTCCATGGGCACGAGCACCATCGACTGCTGGCGGTGGCGGTCGGGGTTCGACGGGTCCGTCTTGCCCATGAAGATCAGCACCTTGCAGCGGGGGTCGCCGGCGCCCGAGGTCCACCACTTGCGGCCGCGCAGCACGTACTCGTCGCCCTCGCGCGCGATGGTGGCCTCGATGTTGGTCGCGTCGGAGGAGGCCACGGCGGGCTCGGTCATGCAGAAGCCCGAGCGGATCTCGCCGCGCAGCAGCGGTTCGAGCCAGCGGGCCTTCTGCGCGTCGGAGCCGTAGCGCGCGAGCACCTCCATGTTGCCCGTGTCGGGCGCCGAGCAGTTGAACACCTCGGCGGCGAAGACCGCGCGGCCCATGAGCTCGGCGAGCGGTGCGTACTCGAGGTTCGAGAGCCCGGCGCCGTGCTCGCTCTCGGGGAGGAAGAGGTTCCACAGGCCCTCGGCGCGGGCGCGGGCCTTGAGCTCCTCGACCACGGGGATGACCTTCCACCGCGGGCCCTCGGCGACCTCGCGGCGGTAGCGCTCCTCGGCGGGGTAGACGTGCTCGGCCATGAAGGCCGCGACGCGCGCGCGGACCTCCCTCGCGCGCTCGGACGTGATGAACATGGTGGGGGGCTCCTGGGGTGATCGGTGCGGTCAGTCGCGCGAGGCCCACGCCTTGAGCGCGTCGGAGACGGTGACCGCGAGGGGCGCCTCGGCGGCGTCGAGCTCGCGCAGCAGCGCGAGCAGCGAGGCGACGGCGCGGGCGGCGCGCTCGCGGGCGGCGCGCGCGGCCTCGCGGGCGTCGGGCAGGTCGCGCACGAG
>JBDHVF010001089.1:0-2859 GCA_039809605.1 Polyangiales bacterium
CACGTCGCACACGCGAAAGCGGCAAACTTGACGTGAAGTTGGTATGAAAGGTGAGGGGGTAAGTGACGCGCACGCGGCCTCCGTGCGGCGGCGGGCGAAAGGCCATGGCCGTCATCGACTCACGCAGGCAGGTCTCGAACTCGGGGTCGCCGAGGCCGCCGTCGCCGAGGCCGCCGTCGCGCGCTTCGAGCTCCACCTCGTCGACCACGCCGCCGACGTGCTCGTCACCGACGATCACGAAGCGCGCGGCCACCACGCCCTCCTGCCCCGGCGCGCGCGTGAGGAGCTGGTCGTAGCAGGCCGTGGCCATGGGCACGAAGTCCTCTCGGATGCGCGCGCGGATGTACTCCGGGTCGACGCCTCCCCCGTCGCGCTCGGGCATCGGCGCGTGCAGCGGGTCGACCGCGGCGTCGATCATGGGCTGCGACCACGAGAGGAAGATCGCGCGGCGGATCTGGTCGCGCAGCGCGCGGTCCCTCACGGTGTGGTCGGGCGCGGCGGGCGGGACGTCTCCGACGGGCGCCGGGGCGGTCGGGCGCGCGGAGGGCGGGGGCGCGGCGTCGCCGGCGAAGACCTCCCGCGCGCCGTCGATGCGACCCGTGGGGGGGGCCTGGGGCTCGTGGCGCCAGCGGAAGAACGCCAGGGCGGCGACGAGGAGCGCGAGCGCGACGGCGGCGGCGTGAGAGCGCTTCATGGTTCGTACAGCGTACCAGCGCGGCATCCCTTCCACGACCGAGGGCTGTTCCGCTAGCGTCGGCGCCCGTGAACTTCTTCGAGGCGTTCTGGACGGAGGCCCGCGACGCGCACACGCCCTGGCTCCTCGCGGCGGCGGCGCTCGCGTGGGTCGCGGCGAGGGCGCGGGCGCCCGAGGGGCGGCACTTCAGGGCGCTGGCGTTCTTCGTGGCGGTGCACCTCGTGGCCCTCACGCTCGACGCGGCGCTGAAGAGGTCGAGCGGCGCGGCGCACAACGAGTTCCGCACGGTGGCGTGGGTGGCGGGCTCGGTGGGCTTCGTGGGCGCGGGCGCGGCGGTGGTGTTCCACGGGCTGCTCGAGCGCACGCGCATGGCGCTGCCGCGCATCGTCGAAGACGTGCTCGTGGGCCTGCTCGCGGTGCTCGCGGGCGTCACCGCCGCCAGCCGCGCGGGCATGAACCTCTCGGGCATCATCGCCACGAGCGCGGTGCTCACGGCCATCCTGGGCTTCTCGCTGCAAGACGTGATCGGCAACGTCGCGAGCGGCCTCGCGCTCCAGGTCGACACCTCCATCGGCGTGGGCGACTGGATCAAGGTCAACGACATCACGGGCCGCGTCGTCGAGGTGCGCTGGCGCTACACCGCCGTCGAGACGCGCAACTGGGAGACGGTGCTCGTGCCCAACATCGTGCTCCTGCGCAACCAGGTGACGGTGCTCGGCCGCCGCGAGGGCAAGCCGCGCCTCTGGCGCCGGTGGGTGTACTTCAACGTCGACTGGCGCCACCAGCCCTCCGACGTGATCGAGGTGGTGCACGCGGCCCTTCGCGGAGCAGAGATCGACCGCGTGGCCGCCGACCCCACGCCGAGCTGTGTGCTCATGGACATGGCCGAGTCCTACGGCCGCTACGCGCTGCGCTACTGGCTCACCGACCTGGCCGTCGACGACCCGACCGACTCCGAGGTGCGCACGCGGATCTACTTCGCCCTCCAGCGCGCGAACATCAAGCTCGCGATCCCCTCGCAGTCGGTGGCCGTCACCCAGGAGGCCGCCGCCCCCCCGATCGTGAAGACCGAGCGTCAGGCCGAGCGGCGCAAGGCGCTGATCCGCGCGGTGGGCTTCTTCCGCACGCTCTCGGAGAGCGAGCTCGACGAGCTGGCGCGCACGCTGCGGTACGCGCCCTTCGCGCGCTCCGAGGTGATGACGCGCCAGGGCGCCGAGGCCCACTGGCTCTACCTCATCGAAGACGGCACCGCGTCGGTGCGCATCGCCGAGGAGGGCGTCGAGCGCGAGGTGGCGAAGCTCGGCCCCTTCAGCGTGTTCGGCGAGATGTCTCTGCTCACGGGCGCGCGCCGGTCGGCCACGGTGGTGGCCGAGACCGACGTCGAGTGCTTCAGGCTCGAAAAAGCGGCGTTCCAGCGGGTGATGGAGCGACGCCCCGAGCTCGCGTCGCACTTCGCCGAGACGCTCGCGAAGCGCACCGCGGAGCTCCAGGCCGCGCGCGAGGGGCTCGACGAGGAGGCCATGCGACGCCGCATGCAGACGGCCGAGCGCGACATCTTCGACCGCATCAGGAGCTTCTT
The DNA here is from genome assembly GCA_039809605.1 of Polyangiales bacterium. GTDB lineage: Bacteria > Myxococcota_A > Polyangia > Polyangiales > CAISKJ01. Next base: position 2,274 of record JBDHVF010001089.1, read on the forward strand.
CGGGCTGGGGTGAGCGCCGCGCGGGCTCGGGAGCGGGCCGTGCGAGCTCGGTGGAGGGCTGTGTGAGCTCAGTGGAGGGTTGCGCGAGCTCGGTGGAGGGCCGCGCGAGCTCGGTGGAGGGCTGTGCGAGCTCGGGGGAGGGCTGTGCGAGCTCGGTGGAGGGCTGTGCGAACTCGGGGGCGGGCTGTGCGAGCTCGGTGGAGGGCTGTGCGAACTCGGTGGTGGGCTGTGCGAACTCGGTGGAGGGCTGCGCGGGCTCGGTGGTGGGCTGTGCGGGCGTGGTGGTGTGCCATGCGAGCTTGGGGGTGTGCCATGCGAGCTTGGGGGTGTGCCGTGCGAGTTCGGTGGCACACTGCGCGGGCTTGGGGGCGGGTTGCGTGAGCTCGGCGGTGAGGCCCACGAGTTGCGCAACCAGCGGCGCGCAACGTCGCGCATGGCCGCGGCTTGTAGGGGGTGGCGTTCCGATGCTGCCGCGCTCGAAGCGCGGTTCGATCGCGGCGCTGTCAGCGGGAGACCAGCCGCGGCTCCGCGGCTCCGCGGAGCCGCGGCGCAGCGGCGACGTCGTCGGCGAGCGTGCGACGCATCC
>JBDHVF010001090.1:0-2856 GCA_039809605.1 Polyangiales bacterium
CGCAGCGCGAGCAGCGTGCCGCCCGCGATGGCCGGCGGTGTGCGCGCGCCCACGGCGCTGCCCAGCGCGGGCGGCGCGGGCCGTGCCCCGCGCGACGTGTCGACCGACGAATCGGCGCGCGACGCGTCGTGTGGTATGTCGAAGAAGTCCACCCCCGGCCTCGAGCACGACGACAGCGCGAGGCACACCGCGGCCCCGCGCGCGACACGAAGAGAGAGCATCGCGACGCCTCCGCGAGTACAGTGTCCGCGTGGGGGCGGGTCCGTCTCGGAATCGTCGCGGCGTCACGCAGCGCGTACCGACGACGTCTCGGTCGCGCCCCGCCGCTGGCGCGGCAGGGTCTTCGCCGTGTACTGGTGACGTCGCGATCGCTCTCCCCTGGCGTACAAGACGCGTCGCGCCACCGCGCTCACGCGCCGGGCGACGCGCATCTGCCGCGGGCCGACCGGACCTCATCCGATCGGCACTCTACGGCCTGTACCGCAGCACCTTCGCGGGCACGCCGGCCACCACGGCGTACGGGGGCACGTCGCGCGCGACCACCGCGCCCGCGCCCACGATCGCGCCGCGCCCCACGGTCACGCCCGGCAGGATCACCGAGTTCACCCCGAGGTCGGCGTCGTCTTCGATCACCACGGGCGCGGTCTCGACGGGCGAGTAGAGCACGGGCACGCCCCGCCCCGCCTCGGCGTGCACCGACGTGATGATCTTCACGCCGGGCCCGACGCCCACGCGCGCGCCGATGGTGAGCCCGCCCGCGGCGTGAAAGAAGCACTGCTGGCCGATCCACGTGCGGTCGCCGACGCGCATCTCGTTGCGGTAGTAGCCCTTGAGAATGGCGTAGTGGCCCACGTACACGTTGCGCCCGAGGGTGATGTTCTCGGGGTGAAACACCAGCACGCCGGGTTCGAACACGCAGTCGTCGCCGAGGGCGCGAAACTGCTCGGGCGTGAACTGCCCCGTGCCGTGCGAGCGGTGGAGCTTCTCGTCGGTCATGGCGTCTCCTCGGGGGCGGGGGCGTAGAGCGCCGCGCGCGCGCGCAGCGCCGCGGCGAGGTCGGGCCGTCGCGCGGCCGTCGCGGCGTCGGCGAGGGTGAGCCACGGGCGCGCGTACGCGGCCTGCGCGTCGGCGTGCCACGGCGGCAGCGCGGTGCCCGTCGGTCGCAGGGTGTACCGCTGAAAGAGCGCCTCGTTGGCGGCGAGCAGCGCGTCGGGCGGGGGCGCTCGCTCGCCGCGAGGCAGCACGCGGATCACCGTGCCGTACGGGTACGTCGGCAGCGCGCGCGGGATCGCGGGCGTGAACACGTCGGTGAGGAACACCGCCCGCCCCGTGGCGAGCGCCGTCTCGGCCACCTGCACCGTCGGCACGTTGGGCCCGAGCGGGAACGGGAACCTCCGCCCGAGCGCCCGCTCGGCCCTCGCGCGGTAGGGCGCGAGCGGCAGGAGCTGCGGGTCGATGAAGGTCACGTCGCGCCTGCGCCCGAGCGCGCGCTGCACGTACGGAAAGCCCAGCGTGCGGTGGTCTCCGGTGCCGAGCATCACGGCGCCCCGCGGCACCGTGTCGAGCGTGTCGACGAGGTAGCGCTCGACCGTGTCGAGGTGGTCGTCGCGCACCTCGGGCAGCGAGAGCGCGAGGCCGAGCGCCGCCACGGCCGCCGCGAGCGCCGACTGCACCCGCGGCCCCAGCGGCGCGCGCTGCGCCACGTGGTCGAAGCCCCGCGCGCACATCACCGCCACGAGGGCCTCGGGCATGAGGTGAAAGCGCTCGACCACCGCGGCCCCGACGCCCACGGGCTCGATGTTGAACCGCGCGAGAAAGACCGGCCCCGCGAGCGCGAGGGTGGCGCCGTACACCGCCCTCGCCACGCGCCGCGCGCGGTCGCCCGCTTCGACGGGCAGCGCGAAGAAGCCCGCCGCTCCGAGCACCACCGGCAGCACGCGCAGGTCCACGAGCGCGCCGCGCGTGAGGAACCACAGCTCGCTCCACGGGTCGGGCGCGCGCCCCGAGGCCGAGAGCGCGAAGGTGCCGTAGTCGCTTCGCAGCACGTGGCGCACGAGGCCCGCGAGCGTCGAGGTGTCGCCCCAGACCATGCGCCCGCCGGGGTTGCGCGCCACCACGTAGAGGTACGCGTAGGTCGCCAGGCCCGGGACGAGAGACGCCGCCGCGAGGGCCGCCGCGCGCCCGCGCCGCTCGCTCTCGCGCAGCCCCACGAGCACACCGTAGAGCCCGAGCGGCGCCATGAGCGTCGACGACAGGTGGTCGGCGAGCGCGGCGCCCGCGGCGAGGCCGAGCAGCGCCGCGCGGCGCTCCCCGCGAACGGGCGCGTCGGGGCCCGCGAGGCCCGCGATGGTGAGCGCGAGCGCGGCGTTGAGGGTGAAGACCTCGGCGTGCGTCGAGAGCCTCCACGGCAGCGACGCGAAGGCCCACGCGCCGAGCGCGAAGAGCGCGCCCAGCCGCGACGCCCCCCACGCGCGCGCCGCGAACACCAGCGCCCCGGCCGACGCGCCGCCGAGCAGCGCCGTCGCCATCGCCGCGCCGTGCGCGGGCGATGAAGCGGGCAGCCACGACCACGCGCGCAGCCAGAGCACGTAGAGGGGGTAGCCCGAGGGGTGCGCGACGCCTCCCTCGGCGAAGAGCGTGGCGAACTCGCCGTTGTCTCCGCCGAGCACGGCGCGCGCGCTCGTCGCGAGGTACGCCGCGGTCACCGCCAGCGCGGCGGCGGCGAGCGTCCACCGCGGCGCGTCGCGGCTCACGGGCGGCCCTCCCGCGAGAGGGTGATGCCTGCGTCCATGGGCTCGGCTGACGCGCCTTCGCCCGGGGTTACGCCTGCGTCCATGGGCTCGGCTGACGAGGCTA
>JBDHVF010001091.1:0-2854 GCA_039809605.1 Polyangiales bacterium
GTGCCGCTCCCTTCGAAGCGGTCGGTTCGGAATCGTTCGGTGCGGTCGTCATGGACGAATCTCCCGCAAGGGGAGGTAGATCCGGCGGGCCGACGTGACGGGTGTGCGCGCGTTTTCGCTCGGCGTGGCTCGCCTCGCGACGTCGCCCCGCACCGTCGCACGGACGGGCCAGCGGTCCGGGACATCCGCGGACAGAGCGTTGCACGGCCCCGCGAGCTTCGCGCCGCCGCACGCGACGCGACGTGAGGAGCCGCGGAGGACGCGGCGGCGCGAAGCTCGCGCCCCGCTTCCCCGCCCCCCCGAAGACCCCAGGCGAAGAGCATCTTCGTCTGGGGTCTTTTTCACTCGGCCCGCATACGGCCCTCTGTTCGCTTCTTCCCCCATACATGCGGGACGGAGCACTTCTTCAGCGAGGCTTGGATTCAGGACGTTTGCGCGCGTCCGGATGCCCTCGCCGCTCGGGCGGGGGCTCGGGGCACTCCTGCGCGGCTGGTCCCGACGCCGTGAGGGCGTTTCGTGAGGGCAGGGTCAGCGAGAGAGAGCGTCGAGGAGCCCGCGCGCGAAGGCGAGCGGCGCAGTGCGGGGCGTCAGGGCGACCTCCCGCATCGAGAGGAAGGCCCGGCCGAAGACGCCCGCGAGGGCGAGCGCCTCGAAGGTCGTCCCCCACCAGAGGTCCTCACCGCCAACCTCCACGAGCGCGGCCGCGACGGACCGCAGCCGCGTCGCGGTCGGCGCGAGGAAGAGCGGGCGGAAGGTCGAGAGCCCCCAGAGCGGGGTCTTCGTCACGGCGAGCGCGACGGTCGCGCGGCCCTTGGTGTCGGCGATGTAGCGCGCGGACTGGTGGGCGAGATCGACCTCCCAGGCGAGGCCAACCGTCCCCTTCCCGGCGTGCGTGAGCTTCACGAGCGCGTCGGGCACGTAGGCGGGGACGGCCCCTGCGGCGACCCGGCGCAGGTCGTGGTCTGCGAGGAAGAGGTCGAGCGAGAGGTCCGCACGGTCGCGCACCGCGACGAGGACCTGGGCGCGGAGTTCCGCGAGGTGCCGCAGGTGGTCGAGGGCCTCGCGCTTGGGGAGGCGCCCGACGTGGAGCGCGTCCTCATCCACGCCCTCGGCCACGAGATGCTCGACCGCGAGTTCCGAGAGGTAGTAGACGTTGGGGGCGTTCAGGTGCTCGACGTGGACCTTGAGGAGCCCAGCGCCCGCGAGGCGAGCGAGGCGGCGCGAGCAGGTCGAGCGGTCGCCGAAGAAGGCGGCCGCGAGGGCGTCGGTCGTCGCGATGCGCGAGCGCCCCACGAAGGTGAGGAGCTCGATGTCGCGTGCGGTGAGGTGGCCCGCGCGCTTCGTCGGTCGGTCACGCCGGCTGCGGCGTGTGCGCGGCTTATCGGTGGTGTTCGTCTCCATGTGGATCTCCGTCAGAGAGCAGGGTTCTTCGTCGAGAGGCCGCAGCGCGGGCAGGGCGTGTGCCCGTACCGCGCGCCGCAGTGGCCGCAGCGCCAGAGGCTCCCCTCCCCCTCGAAGCCGCAGGCGTTGCAGCGCGTGAGGCCGTAGGTGGGGACCACGTGGCCGCCGGGGCAGCGCACGGTGGGAGCGAGCTCACGGGCCGTGTGGACGAGCGAGCGGATCGTCGCGACGAGGGCGACGAGGGCGAGCACGACGCCGGGCACCCAGCCCGCGGTGAGGTACACCGTGATGGCGAGGAGCCAGGCGAAGAACGTGAGGAGGCGCTTCACGGCGTCTTCCTGCCGCGGCGCGACCACTTTTCAGCACGCGTGACGGCATCCGGCGTTGCAGGTGCCTGCACGCCACGGCGCGTGCGACGCTTGGGCTCCGGCGGCTCCTCGCCTTCGTCGGCCGCGGTGTCGGCACTCCGCGCCATCACCCGCACTTCGACCTCGCGTGCGCGGGCGATGAGCTCGCTTCGGGGAACACCCGTCGCCCCTCGTTCGAGCGCGGCGCGCAGCTCCGAGGGCAAGCGTTCCCAGGTCGGCGGGTCGAACTCCGGCGCCTCGATACGCCGCACGCCGAAGGGCGCGGAGCGCTCGGTCATGAAGAACGTGCGACGCGGGAGCGCCCCGCACTCCGCGATGCGGAAGGTCTCCTCCTCGCTCCGCGAGAGGAACTCGACGCGCTCCCCCGGTGGACCGAAGGGCGGCCGGGGCTTCGGTACGCGCCCCGTGCGGGGCAGGAACTCGACACTCATCGCAGCGTCCGTCGCGCCCGAGCGGCCGAGGAAGCGCCACGTGACGTTCGTCGAGAGGAGCTGCACGAACTCGCGCGGCAGTTGCGCGAGCGACTGGTTCACGAAGTGGATGCCCACCTTCGCCGCGCGGATCGTGGTGACCGCGGTCGAGAGGGTCGCCATGGTGGCGGGGGTGAGCGCGAGTTGCGCCTCGTCCACGACGAAGACCGTCGGCCCCTCGATCGTGCGCGCGGAGGAGAGCGCCGCCGACACGAGCGCCTGGATCGTGAGGGCGCCGAGGGCGCGGCGCGCGCCGTCGCCACCGAGCGGGCTCCCCGAGAGGTCGAAGCACGAGACCGAGCCCGGCCGGAAGCAGCCCGCGAAGTCGATCGTCCCCGGACCCGCGAGGGCGCCGCGGAGCCCGTCGTCGAGCGAGATCAGCCGGTCGAGCCGCGAGGCGATGCCGTCCGTGGTGGCCGCGGACTCCCGCGCGAAGCGGTTCAGGATGTAGGCGGTGACGAGGGGCTCCGCGGAGCGCCGCGCGAGCGCTTCGAGCGCGTCGCGATCGTGCAGGAGGAGGCGGAGCGCGTTCACGGGGAGCCCGGCCTCGATCGCGAGCGCGATGAGCATGGTGAGGGCGGTCTCCTGGCGCGAGCCGAGCGCCGCACCGAGCGA
>JBDHVF010001092.1:0-2851 GCA_039809605.1 Polyangiales bacterium
ACACGCGTCAGGCCCCCGCTCAAGAGCTGGGGCCCGACGGGTTGGGTACGCAGGGCGTGTTGCGCGAGTTGTCGATGACAGCGAGCGTCGCGTCGCCGCGCCGGGTTCGCCGTGGTTGATGACCGTGGGCGTCGCGTCGCCGCGCCGGGTTCGCGGTCGTTCCATGCGTCCATTTCATGCCGCTCACCCGGCGCTACCGAAGGTGGGCCGCCCGGCAGGGCCGGGCTCTGGCACGCATCAAGCTCGATGAGTCGATGGAGCCGACGCTCGTTGCACTCCGCTTCGAGTGCATGAGCTGGCTCCGTGGTCCCCGAAGCCCGGCTCCGCCGGGCGGCCCACCTTCGGTAGCGCCGGGTGAGCCGCCTCGGGTGAGCTCATGGAGCGACGGCGAACCCGGCGCGGCGACGCGGCGCACGCGATCAGCGACAACCTGCGCGGCACGACCGCATGGAACGACCGCGAACCCGACGCGGCGACGCGACGCTCGCTGTCGTCGACAACTCGCGCAACACGCCCTGCGTACCAGACGCGTCAGACCACCGCGCTACGTGGGCTTGCGCGGCTTGCGAGAGGAGGGGCGCTTGAAGCGCTTGTAGTCGCCCTCGCGGCCCGCGAGGTCCGACGTGTGGTACTCGCCCGCGGTGACGACGCGGTCGGCGAGGCGCAGTGCGAGGGTGCACGCGCGGCGGAGCTGGTCGCGGCTCGGACGCCCTTTGCCCAGGCCGGCCACCCGATTCGCGAGCGTCACGAGGTCGGGGATCGCGCCGCGCAGCGCCGCGACGGCCTGCGGCTCGCCCTTCTTCAGCGCGCTCACCCAGCCCTTGTGGCGATCGTCGTCGCAGAGGGCCACGAGCCGCCGCGCGTCGGAGAGCATGTCCTCGGGGTCGCCGGGCTCGCCGCGGCGAATGTCCGCCAGCGTGCGGAGCCCGGCCCTGTCGTCGCGCAGCCGCACGCGGAACGCGCGGTCGAGCTTCGCCTGGTGCGCGCGCAGCGTCGCGAGGCGCGTCGCTTCGGCGTCGCCGAGCTTCACGGCTCCCTCGGTGGTGCGGCCCGCGTCGGCCTCGCCGATCAACTCGACCAGCGCGGGGAACATCTCGAGCTCGCCCTTCGTGAGCGCGGGTGAGAGCGGCGCGTCGAGGAGGCCCGCGTGATCCTTCGCGATCAGCGGGATGAGCGTGCGCATCCACGAGAGCCGCTCGCCGAGGTACGACGGCTCGCGCCGCACCTCGTCTGTCGACAGCGCCGCGATCGCAGCGAGCGCCGCCGCGCGGGCCGTCAATTCACCGCCCTCCTCTTCGGATACACGTCGAGTGGGAGATTCTTTCGCTTTCTTTCCAGATGTCGCCATGGTCGAGCAGGGTAATTGGCACGATCGGGTGGCGTAAAGTCCGAAATCAACGCGCCGAAGAGCTGCCTCAACGCGCCGGAGCGCTGCCTCAACCTCTCGGAGAGCTGCCTCAGGTCGCCGAAGGGCTGCCTCATCGTGCTCGACCCTGCGCGCGACGAGACCCATTGCGACCTCGCCCGAGCGCGTGCGATGGAGCTCGCGCGCCATGCCGTCGACGACGCATCAGGCTCTGGTGGAGCTGTTCCGCTCGCGGCCTTCGCTCGCGCCGGAGCTGGTCGCGCGCGCCGGGCACGTGTCGCTGCCGTTCGTGAGCGCGTCGCCCACGGAGGCGGCGCTCGACCAGCTCGTGCCCACGGAGTTCCGCGCCGACCTGGTCGTCGAGCTGAGCGACACGGAGGGCGCGCTCACGGGCTCTGTGGTCGTCGAGGTGCAGCTCGGCCCCGACGCCGACAAGCTCTGGACGTGGCCCGTCTACGTCGCGGCGTTGCGCGCGCGATCGAGGCGCCCGGTGTGGCTGCTGGTGGTGGCGCCCGACGAGTCCGTGGCCGCGTGGGCGCGCACGCCCATCGAGATCACGGCGGGCGCGCCCTACTCCCTCGCGATCGTGCTCGGACCCGACGCGCTGCCGCCGATCGCTGACTCCGAGGCGGCCGCGCGCCACCCCGAGCTGGTGCTGCTCTCGGCGGTCGCGCATGGCCGTCGCGCCGAGGCCGAGGCGCTGGTGTCTGCGCTCCCCGCGGCGCTCCACGCGCTCGACCCCGCGCACCGCGTCGGATACCTTTCGATGCTGCTGGAGGCGCTCTCGCCCGCCCTCCGCAAACGTCTGGAGGAGCTCATGGTTCACCCCTCGTTCGCCGCCATCAAGTTGCCCTCTCCCTGGCAGGAGATGCTCGACGAGTCACGCGCCCAGGGCGAGGCTCGGGGCAAGGCCGAAGGTGAGGCCAGGGGCAAGGCCGAAGGTGAGGTCAGGGGCAAGGCCGACGCGGTCCTCGCGGTGCTCGCCGCGCGCGAGATCGCGGTGCCCGACGACGTGCGAGAGAAGGTCGTCGCGTGCGCCGACGTCGCCACGCTCGACCGCTGGCTGCGACGCGCGGCGACGCTCAAGACGGCCGCCGCCGTCGTGCGCGAGCCCGTGAAGAAGAAGCCGAGCGCGCGGGGCTGATCGCGCAGGAGATCCGTCAGCCCGGCGCGCAGCCGCCGCCGACGCAGGTGCCCGCGCAGCAGTCAGCGTCCACGGAGCAGGAGCCGCCCGTGTTGCGGCACGGCGGCGGCGCGCACGCGCCGCGCGTGCAGGTGCCCGAGCAGCAGTCGGCGTTGCTCGTGCACGTGGACGCGGTGGCGCGGCACACCGGGCGGCACGCACCGCCGGTGCACATCTGCCCGCTGCAGCAGTCGGCGTCGCTCGCGCACGCGGCGCCCGAGCTCGCGCAGGGGGCGCGGCACACGCCGCCCACGCAGCTCGCGGGGGCGCAGCAGTCGGCGCTCGTCGCGCACGCGGCCCCC
>JBDHVF010001093.1:0-2850 GCA_039809605.1 Polyangiales bacterium
GAGCGAGCGCCGCCGCCGCTGGAGCTTCGCGACGAGCTGCTGGAGCACGAGGTCCCGCGCCTCGCCCTCGGGCAGCTCCGCGAGCTCGCGCGCGAGTTGCTCGAAGCGGAACGTCGGGTTGACCACGACGGGCTTCATCGAGCTCACGGGCTCCAGCGCCGCGTAGAGGTCCACGGCGTCGTAGATCATGAAGATCGTCTTGCCGATGTCGGGGCAGGGCCGCGTCGCGTGCCCGAGCATCTGCTCGTACAGGATGCGCGACCGCACCCGCCGCAGGAACACGAGGTTGGTGATCGGCGGCACGTCGACGCCCGTGGTGAGGAGGTCCACCGTGACGGCGACCTTCGGCAGCGCCTCGTTGCGGTAGTGGCGGATCTTGTCGAGCGGCCGGTCGCTGCGCCCGGTGATCTTCTGCACGGTGCCCGCGTCGAGGGGGCCGTGCTTCGCCACGAGAGCCTTCGTGAGCAGCCGCACCACCATGTCGGCGTGGGCGTCGTCGACGCAAAACACCAGCGTCTTGCCCGGCTTCGCGGGGTCGATCTGCTCGGCGAGCACCTCGCACACCACCTCGTTGAAGCTCTCGGTGATGACCTTCTTGTGGAAGTCGTCGACCTCCAGATGCACGTCGTCTTCGAGCGTGGCGAGGTCGACCGCCTGCGTCGCGCGGTTGTATTTCTGGACGTTGTCGCCGACCCCCCAGTGGATGCCGCCGGTCGAGAGCTTCGTACGGATGGCGTAGGGCACGTCGTGGTCGACCAGCCACCCGTCGAGCACGGCGTCGCGGTAGCCGTACTCGAAGACAGGGCGGCCGAAGATGTCGGTGGTGTGGAGCGCGGGCGTGGCCGTGAGCCCGATGCGCACGGCGTCGAAATGGTCGAGCACGCGGCGGTACTTCGAGAGGTAGTCGCGCTCGTCGCGGAAGCCGAGCTCCGCCTCCGAGAGGTCGCGGTCGAGCGCGTAGCCCCGGTGGCACTCGTCGACGATCACGCAGTCGTAGCGGTCCACGGGCGGCACCTCGTCGACCGACTCGGCGAAGAGGATGCGACGCATCATCCCCTGCACCGTGGCGACGTGCAGCCGCGTGTCGCTCTCGGGGTCCTGGTCGGCAAGGCCCTTGAGGTCGTAGCTCTCGGCGAAGGTGCGCAGCCCTTCGAGCTTGGTCTGCCTCACCGCTTCGAGCGTCTGCTCACCGAGCGCCGTGCGGTCGACGAGGAAGAGCAGACGCCGGAACCGCCTCGCCTTCACCATCCGATAGATGAGCCCGAGGCACATGCGCGTCTTGCCCGTGCCCGTCGCCATCGCGACGAGGCAGTGACGCCGGCCTTCGGCGAGGGCCTTCTCGACGGCCGCGATGGCGCGGAGCTGGTAGTCGCGCAACCCGAGGTAGTCCGTGGGCTCGGCCGCGAGGCGCGCGTGGGCCGCCTCGACGTCGACCGAAAGGAGGTTGCGCACCCCCTCGGGCGAGTACCAGCCCGCGAGCACGCGGGGGTGATCCTTCGGGCGCCGCGCGTCGGCGAAGTGAATGCCGCTGCGATCAGGGAGCTGCATCAGGAACGCACGCCCGTTGGTGGCGAACAGCAGCGGCACGTGGTGGCCGTCCCACGGAGCGCCCGACGCGAGCGCGTGGGCGTCGTCGGCCCTCCACGCGCGGCTGTAGCGGCGGGCCTGTTCGAGCGCGCCCGGCACGTCGGTGTGCCTGCGCTTGGCCTCGACGACGGCCACGGCCGTGAGCCCGTCGAAGAGCGCGTAGTCGGCGGCGCCGTCGTCGGTGGGCCACTCGGCGATGGCCATGCACCGGCCCTTCACGGGGCGCGCGCCCTTCGCCCAGGTGAGCACGGTCGAGTCGACCTCCCAGCCCACGGCTCGCAGCGCCGCGTCGATGAGCACGCGGGTCTCGGCCTCGGTGAGGTCGACCTGCGCGCCCGCGACCTGCGCGGCCTCGATCGCCGCGTCGAGCGCGGGCGGCGCCTCGGCGGTGCGCCGTTCGAGGTCGAGGATCGTCTGCTTGAGGCGCTCCTCGGTCTCCAGGGCCATCGACTCCCAGACCGCGCGCTCCTCGCCCACGACGCCGAGGCGCGTGAGGGTTTCGTCGAGCTCGGCGCGAAGGGTCTCGGCACGCTGGCGCTCGGCGTCGACCCCCTGACGGGCGGCGTTGGCGTCGGTGCGGGCGGCGTCGGCCTCGGCGCGGGCGCGCGCGAGCTCCTTCTGGATGGCATCGAGCTGCGCCGCGAGGGTGCGGGTCTCGGCCGAGGGGTCGGGCGGCTCGACGTAGGCCACGGGCTTGAACGACGACGCCCCCGAAGCGCGGTGGAACCACACGGCGAGGTGCCAGCCGTTGCGTAGCTGCGCGCGGGCGTCGGCGGTGGTGCCCTTGTTCTCGTGGAGCGCGGCGTTGCCCGACCGCCGCACCGCGTGGAAGAGCTCGCGCACCTCGTCGGTGAGCGCGCCCTGCCCGTCGAGCTTGCGGATGACGTTCACCTGATCCTCGCCGGGCACGTGGACCCGGAGGCGCATGGCCATGCCGGCGGCGAGTACCTCCGCGAGCGCGCGCACCTTGCCGATGCACGCGGGGCCATCGACCCACACGAGCTGCTCAGCCTGGGCGGCAATGTCCTCGATGCGGGGCCCGTGCACCGCAAGGAACTGAAAGTTCAACGAGCGTGATGTCATGGCCTCACCCTGCGCGCGGTTGAGAATCGAATCGCGCGGCGCGCCGATGATGTGACGGCGGCAAGGCGTGGACAAGGAGCCAGCGGGCATTCGACCACTGGCCATGGGTCATTCTCTGTCTCAACGCGCTGATGAACTTCCCCGGCCGGAGGGAGCAGCTACGCGGGGGCGGGGTGGCTC
>JBDHVF010001094.1:0-2842 GCA_039809605.1 Polyangiales bacterium
AGGCCGCGCCGCCGATGAGCACGGCGCGCGAGGGCGACTCGGCGAGCCACGAGGGGCGCGGCGCGAGGTGCTCGGTCGGGGGCTCGGGCGCCGGGGGCGGCGACGCGACGGCGACGGGGAGCAGCGAGGAGACGGGCGCGGCGACCTCGGGCCGGGGCAGTTCGAACACGGGCGCCCAGAGGGCCTGCACGTGCGGGCTCGCGAAGGCGAGCAGGGCGCGCGTGAAGGCGTGCATCGAGGGGTAGCGCAGGGCGGGGTCGACGTGCATCGCGCGCTCGATCACGCACTCGAGCTCGGCCGAGAGCTCCGGGCGCAGCGCGCGCGGCGGCGCGTGGCGGCCCGACACCACCGCTTGCATCATGTCGAACTGCGTGTCGCGCAAGAAGGGGCGGTGGCCCGTGACGGCCTGGTAGAGGATCACCCCGAGCGCGTACTGGTCGCTCGCGGCGCTGGCCTGGCGCGCGTTGCGCACCTGCTCGGGGGCCATGTAGAGCAGCGTGCCGAGCACCACGCCCGAGCGGGTGATGTCGCCCGCGGGGCGCTCCTCGTCGGCGGCCCACGAGAGGCCGAAGTCGAGCACCTTGGGCGTCACGAGCCCCGTGCGCTCGCGCGCGAGAAAGATGTTCGACGGCTTGAGGTCGCGGTGCACGATGCCCTCGTCGTGCGCGGCCGCGACGGCGCTCGCCACGGGCACGAGCAGGTCGGCGATGCCCGCGGGCGAGAGGGCCCCCTCGCGGTCCAGGAGCTCCTTGAGGGTCTCGCCCTCGAGGTACTCCATCACGAGGTACGACACCCCGCGCTCTTCGATCACGTCGTAGACGGTGACCGCGTGCGGGTGCCGGATGCGCGACGCGACCACGCCCTCTCGCAGAAAGCGCGTGCTGGTGATGGTGTTGTCGGCGAGCGAGGGCTTGAGCGTCTTGATGGCGACGCGCATGCCGAGGCTGGTGTGCGCGGCCTCGTAGACCGAGCCCATGCCCCCCGCGCCGATCACCCGCGAGAGGCGGTAGCGCCCGACGACGATCTGCTCAGGGCTCGCGGGGGAGGGGCCTTCGGGCACGGTTTTTCCCAGGGGTTCAGGGCCGCGCGATGGTACCGCATCGGCGCGTGCGATCGCCATGGGCTCTCCCCGCGCGAGGGGGATCCGCGACGAAGCGACGAAGGGCGCTTGACGTGGGGGGCGCTCTCCGTAATATCCGCGGCCCTCCCATCCTGAGGCAGTCATGAACAGCAATCTCGGTCTCATCGGCAGGAAGCTCGGTTGCACGCAGATCTTCGACGCGAACGGCAACGTCGCGCGCGTCACGGTGATCGAAGCAGGGCCCTGCCTCGTGGTGCGCAAGCGCACCGTCGAGGGCGACGGGTACGTCGCCCTCCAGCTCGCGTTCGGCCAGAAGCCCGCGCGCCTGCTCGACAAGCCCACCCTCGGCAACTTCAAGGCGAACAACGTCGCGGCCGCGACGGTGAAGGGCAAGAAGGGCAAGGACGTCGAGGTCTACCCCCGCATGCTCAAGGAGCTGCGCCTCTCGGCCGCCGACGCCGCGCGCTTCGAGGTGGGCCAGACCATCTCGGTCGCCGACGTCTTCAAGGAGGGCCAGTTCGTCGACGTGACGGGCACCAGCAAGGGCCGCGGCTTCGCGGGCGTGTTCAAGCGCCACCACTTCGCGGGCATGGTGAACTCGCACGGCACGCACGAGTACTTTCGCCACGGCGGCTCGATCGGCACCAACATGACCCCCGGCCGCACGCTGCCGGGGCTCAAGATGCCCGGTCACCTCGGCAACAAGCGCGCGACCGTGCAGAACATCAAGGTCGTGAAGGTGCTCCCCGAGGAGAACCTCGTGCTCATCGAGGGCTCGGCCCCCGGCGGCGACGACGGCATCGTGACGGTGCGCGCGGCCGTCAAGAAGCGCGCGAAGGCGTGACGTTCACCACCGCCCGCTGAGCGGGCGCGTGGAGCGCCGTGAAGCCCGGCAACAAGCCCGACCCCTACACCGCGAAGGCCCACAAAGAGGGCTTCGCGGCGAGGTCCGTCTACAAGCTCGAAGAGATCGACCGGCGGGTGCGCCTCACGCGCCCGGGCGCCCGCGTGCTCGACCTCGGCGCGGCCCCCGGGAGCTGGACGCAGTACCTCGCGGGCAAGGTCGGCCCCCGCGGGCTCGTGGTGGCCCTCGACCTCAACCCCCTGCGGGTGAAGGTTCCGCCGCACGTGAAGGCCGCCGAGCTCGACCTGCTCGCGAGCCCGCTCGCCGACATCGCCGCCCTCGGCCCCTTCGACGTCGTGGTGTCAGACATGGCCCCGCACACGTCGGGCGTGCGCGACGCCGACGTGGCCCGCAGCGTCGAGCTCGTCGAGCGCGCCATCGCCATCGCCGACGTCACGCTCAAGAAGGGCGGCGCCTTCGTGGCGAAGATCTTTCAGGGCGACGGCTTCGAACAGGTGCGCGCGATGCTGCGCGAGCGCTTCGAGACCGTGCGCGTGCTCAAGCCCGAGGCGAGCCGCAAGGAGAGCATCGAGATCTACCTCGCGGGCCTCTCGCACAGGCGCGACCCGAGGGCGCCCGACGCGGCGCCGGCCGCCGGGGGCGGGGGATGATCGTCGCGCTCGGCGACGCGATCGTCGACCTCTTCGCGCACCCGCGCGGGAGCGCGGTCGACGTCGCCGAGCATTTCGTGCCGCACACCGGCGGCGCGCTCGCCAACGCCGCGGTGGTCTGCGCCCGCCTCGGCGCGCCCTCGCGCTTCGTCGGCGCCGTGGGCCGCGACGCGCACGGCGACCGCGTGCTGCGCGACCTCGCCGCGGCCGGCGTCGACACGCGCTGCGTCGCGCGCGTGCCCGAGC
>JBDHVF010001095.1:0-2840 GCA_039809605.1 Polyangiales bacterium
CCCGTCGTGGCCCGTGTTCATCGCCTGGAGCATGTCGAGGCACTCGCCGCCGCGGCACTCGCCCACCACGATGCGGTCGGGCCGCATGCGCAGCGCGTTCTTCACCAGGTCGCGGATCGTGTACTCGCCTTTGCCCTCCATGTTCGCCGGGCGCGACTCGAGCGACACCACGTGCGGCTGGTTGAGCTGAAGCTCCGCGGCGTCCTCGATCGTGATGATGCGCTCGTCCTTCGGGATGGCGCCCGAGAGCACGTTGAGCAGCGTCGTCTTGCCCGAGCCCGTGCCGCCCGAGATCACGATGTTCTTCTTGGCGATCACCGACCGCGTGAGGAAGCGCGCCATCTGCTCGGTGAGCGACCCGAAGCCCACGAGGTCGTTCAAGCCCAGCGGGGTCTTCGAGAACTTGCGGATGGTGATGCACGCGCCCTTGATCGCCAGGGGCTTGATCACCGCGTTGACGCGCGAGCCGTCTTTCAAGCGCGCGTCGACGAGCGGCGTGCTCTCGTCGATGCGCCGGCCGAGCGGGGTCACGATGCGCTCGATGCAGCTCCGCACGGCCTCGTCGTCGGTGAAGCGCGCCTCGGCCCGCACGAGCTTGCCGCGCTTCTCGACGAAGATCGTGTGGGGGTCGACCACCATGACCTCGGAGATGGTCCCGTCGGCGAGGAAGCGCTCGAGCGGCCCGAGGCCGAGGGCCTCGTCGGCCATCTCCTGCATGAGCTGCTCTTGGTCGGTGCCCGGCGGGAGGTCTTGCGCGACCTGCGCCATGATGCGCTTGAGGGCCTCGCGCACCTTCGGCCGCATCACGTTGTCGGCCATCTTCGAGCGGTCGAGGACGGCCAGGTCCATGTGGTCGAGCAGCATGCGGTGGATGCGACGTCGCAGCTCCACCGAGACGTGCATCGTGCCGCCCGTCGAGGCCGCGGGCGCGTGGCCCCCGTGAGCCCCCTGCGCGCCCGGCACCGGCGGCACCTGCCCCGGCATCACCGTGGCGGCGCGAGACCGCGCGCCGTTGAGTCCACCCGCCATGGTCTGCGCCATGGGGTTGCCCGCGCGGCCCGGCACGGGCGGGATCTGCGGCACGGCCCCCGGCGGAGGCGCCGCGGCGCTGGGGCCCTGCGCGCCCTGACGGATCACGCGGATCACGTAGGGCCCCACCTGGATGGGCGTGCCGAAGGGCACCGGGAGCTCGGAGCGGAACACCCGCTGCGTGCCCACCTGCGTGCCGTTGCTCGACGAGTCGCGGACGACGATCGCCTGCGGCTGGATGTTGATGTTGACGTGGCGGCGCGAGATGTCGGGCGAGGCGAGCACGACGGTGCAGGTCTCGTCGCGGCCGATGGAGATCTCCCCGCCCGACGGGACCATGTAGGTCATCGGCGGCGAGTTCGGCGTCTCGATCGAGAGGAGGACCTGGTCCATCGGTTCCTTAGCGGTACTGCGCCCCCGTGGGGTCGTAGAGGCGCACGTCGTCCATGTCGCCCGAGAACTGCTCGTACTGGCGCAGGGCCTCGGCCACGCGGTCCTGCGCGCTGCGCGAGATGCCCTCGACCACCGTGGGCACGATGAAGATCATGCCCTCGCGCTCCTGCTCGTCGTTGGCCTCGGTGCCGAAGAGGTACCCGAGGATCGGGATCGACCTGAGGCCCGGCAGGCCCGACGTGGCGTTGGTCTGCTGCCGCGAGCGAAAGCCCGACATGATGATCGACTGACCGAGCTGCAGGTTCACCAGGGTGTTGAGCTGCGAGATGTTCCTGCCCGGCAGCTCGGCGCCCGTCTGCACCGGGTCGGAGATGTCGGCCTCGACGCGCAGGTCGATGCGCGAGCTCTGCGGGTCGAAGCGCGGCGTGACCTTCACCGTGGTGCCGAACTCGATCTGCGCCAGCGTCGCGCCGCCGTTGCCCGCGACGAGCCTGAAGTTGAGCTCGCCGCCGTTGCGGTAGCGCGCCTCGTTGCCGTTGGCCGTGATGAGCGTCGCCTGGCGCAGCACCCGCGCGTAGCCGCCGTTCGACGCGATGTCGAGCCGCGGCAGGGGCTGGTTCGAGAGCGTGGCGCGCGCGAACTGGACGCCCGGCGGAACGGACTGACCGCCGAGCGGCGCGACGAGGTTGTACGAAGAGTCGAGGCGCCAGTCCTGCGCGCTGCCGCCGATGAACGCCGGCCACGAGAGCCCGAGGCGCCGCGACGAGTTGGTGGAGAACTCCACGAAGTACAGGTCGAGGCGCACGTTGATGCGCCGCTCGACGATCGTCGGGTCGATCGCCACCAGCGACTCGACCTGGCCCGGGTAGAGCGTCGCGATCTGCTGCACGCGGCGCTGCTGCGCCTCGCTCGCCACGCCGCCCTCGAGGTAGAGCCGCGCGCCCACCCGGCGGATCTGCACGCCCGTGTACCCCTCGAGCAGGTTCTCGATCTCGGCCTGCACCGCCTCGGGGCGCCGCGCGAAGACCGTGATCTGAAGGTTCTCCTGGTTGCCGCCCGCGTGGATGAGCAGCAGCGTGGTGGTGCCCGCGCGCTGCCCCACCACGATCATCCGGCCGTCGCTCGACGTGCGCACGTCGACGATGCCCGGCGTGCCCTCGGAGTACTGCCGGATGTCCCCCGCGGGGATCACCACCTGCTCGCCGATCGCGAGCGAGAGGTCACGGCCCGCGCCGCGATTGGGCTGCGCCGCGGGCTGCTGCGCGTGGGCGACCATCGGAGCGAGCGAGGCGGCGAGCCCGAGGGCGAACACTCCGGCGAGGAGGCGTGGGCGGGTCGTGCGAAGGGTCATGGCGGTCTAACGGTTCCTCGAGGGATGAAGGCGGTGCGACGGGTCAGAGCTGGGGGTTGCTGGGGCC
>JBDHVF010001096.1:0-2839 GCA_039809605.1 Polyangiales bacterium
GGGTCGTTCGCGGCGCGCCACGCGTACGCGGCGGCCACGGCCACGGCCACGGCGCCCGCGACGCCCTCGGGGTGCGCGTGCGGGAGCGCGGCCGACGCCTCGGCCTCGGCGACCACCGCGTCGAGGTCGTCGGCGAAGTACGCGCCCACGGGCGCCACGCGCATCGCCGCGCCGTTGCCCATCGAGCCCATGCCGTCGAACGCGTTGCCCGCGGCGCTCTCCCACGGCACGCCCGCCGCGATCGCCTGGAGGATGCCGTGCGCGGTGCCCCCGTAGCCGCGCGTCGGGTCGGCGGCGTAGCGCGCGGCGAACATCAGCGCGAGCGCGTCGCGGTCGATCGTGCCGAGGCGCTCGAGCACGGCGTAGACGGCGAGGGCCATCTCGGTGTCGTCGGTGTACTGCCAGGGCCCGCGCGGCACGGCGCGCAGCTCGATCATCGCGAGCGCCGTGGGCACCGGCATGAAGAAGCGCTGGCCGAAGGCGTCTCCCACGGAGAGCCCGTCGAGCGCGAGGCGCGCGCGAGAGAGTCGCGCGTCGTGGTCGGGGCGGGGCGTGAACGGCATGACCCGGGCAGAGTATCACCGCGGTCGAGCGCGCGCCGCGCGCCAGCGCCACACGACCACGCGCATGGGGCCCGCGTGCACGAGGGGCGTGTCTTCGAGGCCGTGGCCGCCCATGTGGCGCAGCGTGTCGCCGGGCGAGAGCGCGCCGTCGCCGTCGGCGTCGGAGACGAGGGCGCCGACGTGGTCCCACGCGCGCGGCAGGCTCGCGCCGGGGTCGTCGGCGTAGTCGATCGTGACGACGTCACCCGCGCGCACGTCGGCGCCCCAGCGCAGCGTGACGCGGGCGCCCGAGGCGTCGCGCAGCCCCGCGTCGTCGGCGCGCATCACGCCCGTGAGGGCCGTGGCGTACTC
Organism: Polyangiales bacterium; assembly: GCA_039809605.1. Lineage (GTDB taxonomy): Bacteria > Myxococcota_A > Polyangia > Polyangiales > CAISKJ01. The sequence continues at coordinate 915 of JBDHVF010001096.1, forward strand.
GCCGAGGGTGGCGACGGAGCCGTACGCGAGCTCACGCCGGCCCGACGCGCGCAGCGCGCCCACGAGCACGTCGGCGCAGTCGGCGCCCGTGTAGCGGTCGGCCTGGTGCGCGGCGGCCGAGGGGCCGTTCGAGCCGAACACGCTCGCCACGTGGAAGTAGGTCGAGAGCCACCCGATGAAGGTGTCGTCTTCGCGAAAGCTCACGCGCATCACCGAGGGCGCGACGCCGAGGCGGTCGACCGAGGAGGCGTCGGGCGTGGTGAGTGTTGCGTTGTCGGGCAGGTCGACGCGCGCGGCGAACCACGACGACCCGGCGCCGCCGTGCGTGTCGTGGGCGCGCTCCGAGGGGTGCGCCGCCGAGACGCGGAGCGCGGCGCCGTCGAGGGCCACGTCGGGGCCCGAGGGGAGCTCGCGCTGCGTGTACTCGAGGCGGTCGTAGCCGAGCCAGCGGCCGTGGCGCGGGCCGAAGAGCACGGCGTTGCTGAAGCTCGTGGTGTCGGGGTTGGGCGAGGGGAACTCCACGTGGCCGCGGCGGGGCTCGACCTGCATCCAGGTCACGTGAGCCCCCGCGGGCAGCGGTCCGCGCGGGGTGAGCGTGCGCCCGTCGAGGCGCACCGAGGGCGCGTCGCAGAGCACGGCGCCGCGAGGCCCCACGAGCGCGACGGCGAGGGTGACGGGGTCGCCGACGCGGGCCTGCACGGGCGCGGTCGAGAAGACCTCGGAGCCGGCGGGGCGGGCGACGACGCGGGCGCGCCATGGCTGCGCGAGGGCTTGCGGGGAGAGCGCGAGGGCGAGGGCGACGAGGTGCGGGCGGAGGTGCATGGGGAGCTGTTGTGACGCGCGAGAGAAACGCGGGGTTTGCGGGCACCCCTTGTCGGTGCGAGGCGCCGCGTGCAAGAGTCACGGGCCGCAGTCCCCGTTCGGCTTCGAGGAAGAGTGAGGTAACGCATGGCCACCGAGTCGTCGCCTACGACGAGCGCACCGACGAACGTCACGCCTCGCGCGGAGGCGCCGCCGTCGATCGAGGCGATCCGCGCGGCGCGCGAGCGTTGGGAGCGCACCGCGGTGGCGAAGGCCACGGCGAAGGCCCCGCTGCGCGCCGAGCGCTTCGCGACCGTGTCGGACCTCGAGGTGCCCGCCGTGGTGACGCCCGCGGAGGTCGACGTCGACTACCTGCGCGACCTCGGGCTGCCGGGCGAGTACCCGTTCACGCGCGGCATCCAGCCGACGATGTACCGCGGGCGGCTGTGGACGATGCGTCAGTTCGCGGGCTTCGGCACGCCCGAGCAGACCAACGCGCGCTACCACTACCTGCTCTCGCAGGGGCAGACGGGGCTCTCGGTGGCCTTCGACTTCCCCACGCTGATGGGGTACGACTCGGACTCGCCGCGGTCGCTCGGCGAGGTGGGCATGTGCGGCGTGGCGGTCGACACGCTGCGCGACATGGACGTGCTCTTCGAGGGCATCCCCCTCGACCGGGTCACGACGTCGATGACCATCAACGGCCCGGCGATCGTGCTCCTGTGCTTCTACGTCGCGCTCGCCGACACGCGGGGCATCCCCCGCTCGGCGCTCGGCGGCACGATCCAGAACGACTGCCTGAAGGAGTTCATCGCGCAGCACGCGTGGGTGGTGGGCCCGCGCCCCGCGATGCGCCTCGTGGCCGACACCATCGAGTTCGCCGCGAGGGAGCTCCCGCGGTGGCACCCGGTGAGCATCTCGGGCTACCACATCCGCGAGGCGGGGAGCACGGCCGCGCAGGAGCTCGCGTTCACGCTCGCCGACGGCATCGCGTACGTGCAGTCCGCGGTCGAGCGCGGGCTCGACGTCGACGCCTTCGCGCCGCGGCTGTCGTTCTTCTTCGACGTGCACGTCGACTTCTTCGAAGAGGTCGCGAAGTTCCGCGCGGCGCGGCGCATCTGGGC
>JBDHVF010001097.1:0-2836 GCA_039809605.1 Polyangiales bacterium
AACCGCTCGCAGACGACAGAGCCCTTGCCCCCGCTCCGCGGGGGTGAGGGCGCGCGGCAGCGCGGTGAGGGGGCCGACTCAACGACCGCGCGGCCATGCCCCGCGCGCTACGTCAACGGCCAGACCTGAGTCTGACCCCCGGCACCGGCGGTGCAGTGAGCGCCGCCCATGATGCTTCGCCGCTCGCTCCTCTCCCTCGCGATCGTCTTCGCCCCCGCCGTCGCGCTCGCCGACCCCGACGACCACTTCGAAGCCACCATGGGCTTCCTCGCCACCGGGCAGGACCACTCCGCCACGGGCTTCGTCGCCGACGGAGCGAGCCCCTCGCTCTCGCAGACCTTTCGCGCGCAGCCCTACACCGACGCCGTGGGCCTCGGGCTGCGCTACGACGCGCGCCTCGTGCTCTCGCACGTGCGCATGACCGCGGGCTTCGACCTGCCCTTCACCTCGCTCGGCGACGTCTCCGCGCGCCGCGTCGACGAGCACGACGTCGCGCCCCGGTCGCTCGAGTCGTGGGCCGTGCGCTTCGGCCTCGGCGCCGAGTACCGCGTTGGGGCCGTGGTGCCCTTCGCCGACCTCCAGGGCTCGGTGCAGCGCGTGTCGACCACGCTCTCGGTCGACGGGCGCGTGAGCGACTACAGCGCCACGCGCTTCGGCTTCTCGGCGCGCGCGGGCCTGCGCGTGCACCTGCGCCCGTGGTTCTTCGTCACCGCCGCGGGCGAGTACGGCATCGCCGGCGCCACCCGCTGGAGCGCCGACCTCGGCGTGGGCTTTCGCGTCGGAACCTGACACCGCCGCCATGGCGACCCCGCCCGCCGCGTGACGCGCGTAGCTTCCACGCGGCCTGTACGAAGCGGCGCGTTTCGTGAGACATAGAGCGACGAGACGCGGCTCGTCGTGCGCCCGCGCCCTCGCGGCGGGCAGGAGGGACGGTGGTGATCGCCATGCCTACGCGCGGACACACGCTGGGGGCGCTTCTGTGCGCGGCGCTCTCGTCGCTCGGGTGCAACGCAGACACGGGCGCGGTGATCGACGACCCCGCGGGCGACCTCGTGCCCGACGACGCGAACACCAGCACCACGCGCGACAGGCCCCCCGTGGGCGGCGCCGACGCGCGCCCCGCGGGCCTCGACGCGAGCGACGGCGCGCGCGACGGATCGACGTACGTGCCCACGCGCGAGGCCTGCGACGACGGGCTCGACAACGACCTCGACGGGCGCGTCGACGAAGACTGCGCGTGCATCCCGGGCGCGACGCAGCCCTGCTACGTGGGCACGCCCACGCAGGCGGGCCGCGGCCCCTGCGCGCGCGGCACGCAGCGCTGCGAGGGCACGGGAGAGTTCGGCGCGTGGAGCGCGTGCGAGGGCAGCGGCGCCCCGCAGATCGAGATGTGCGACCAGCAGGACAACGACTGCGACGGCGAGGTCGACGAGGGCTGCATCTGCCGCATCGGCGAGCGCCGGGGGTGCTACAGCGGCCCCCCGCGCACGCGCGGCGTCGGCATGTGCCACGACGGCGAGCAGGTGTGCGCCGCGGGCGTCGGGGGCCAGGCGACGTGGGGCGCGTGCCAGGGCGAGGCGCTTCCCGCGCCCGACACCTGCGACGGCTTCGACAACGACTGCGACGGCGTGAACGACGAGGACTGCCAGTGCCGCCTCGGGCAGACGCGCCCCTGCTACGAGGGCCCCGCGAGCACGGCCAACACCGGCGCGTGCCACGCGGGCCAGCAGCGCTGCGTCGCGGGGCTGACCTTCGGCTCCACGTGGGGGAGCTGCGAGATGCAGTCGCTGCCCTCGACCGAGGACTGCTCCGACCGCGTCGACAACGACTGCAACGGCCGGGTCGACTGCGCCGACGCGCGATGCGCGGGCGCGCCCGAGTGCCGGCCGTGCATGGCGGGCGGCCAGCGCTTCACGCTCACCACCACGCCCGCCGACGTGCTCTTCGTCGTCGACCGCTCGGGCTCGATGACCTCGCCCACGAGCGACGGCACGACCCGGTGGAACGCGCTCGTGTCGGCGGTGCGCGCGGTGCTCCCGCCGCTCGACACGTCGCTCTACATGGGGCTGATCATCTACCCCGACCCCGACGCGTGCGCCGTGCCCGCGTCGCCCGTGGTGCCGGTGGTGCAGCCCTCGGCGACGGTGATCGCGTCGTACCTCGCGGTGCGCGGGCCCTACCGCTCGGCCCTCACGCCGACCTTCGCGGCGCTCCAGACCGCGGAGCGCTACCTGCGCGCATCGCCCTCGCCGCGCCGCCGCTTCATCGTGCTCGCGACCGACGGCGCGCCCAACTGCGGCACCGGCGTCTCCGAGGTGGTGGCCCAGCTCGCGCGCATCCGCGCGATCGGCGTCGACACCTTCGTGCTGGGCATCCCCGGCGGAGACACCTCGCTCTACGGCCCGCTCAACGTGCTGGCCGACGCGGGCGGCCGCCCCCGATCGGGCATCGTGCGCTTCTACGAGGCGGGCTCGACCTCGGAGCTCGAGTCGGCGCTGCGGGCCATCACCGCGGCGGCCGCGAGCTGCACCTACCGCCTGGGCTCGACGCCCACGCGCCCCGAGCTCGTGACCGTGCAGTTCGACGGGCGCATGATCGCCCGCGAGGCGTCCAACGGCTGGTCGTACACCGACGCGACGTACCGCGAGATCCGCTTCAACGGCGCCGCGTGCATGCAGCTCCAGGGCGGCGCGGTGCGCACGGTGAACGCGAGCTTCAACTGCGGGTGAGGTTCAGTACGACGGGTCGTCGCGCGTGACCCAGAAGCCCGAGGCGCTGCCCGGCGCGTGCAGCGGGTTGACGGCGCAGCCCGTGGTGGCGCCGCTCGCGTCGACGC
>JBDHVF010001098.1:0-2835 GCA_039809605.1 Polyangiales bacterium
CGAGGTGCATATGCGCGGCGGCGACGGCGTGAACCTCCCGTCGGTCGGCACGTTTCACGAGGTGGTGGCGCCGAGCAGGGGCGTCCACGGCGCGGGCCCCGTGGGCGTCGCGCGCACCGTCACGCGGCTCATCGCGGGCACGGCGACCGAGTAGAAGAGCGGCCCCCCGACGGCGCTCGGGCGGCAGTGGTCGGCGCGCAGCCCGCCGTTGGCCGCGTTCTGGCCCGTGAGCGTGGCGCCCGGCGCGAGCGCGAGCGCGCCCGCGCACGCGGCGTTGGCGGCGGGCGTGAACGACCGCACGCGCAGCGTGTACGGCCCCGCGGTCGCGCGCTGCCCGTCGACGATGAGCGAGTAGGTGCCCGGGTCGACCACCGCGCGGATCAGCGCCGCGCCGCCGCTCCCCGAGTCGCCGTCGCAGAGGAAGTCCGAGCGGATGTCGTCGCAGGTGCGGCGCACCGACAGCACGGCGTCGAACGACGCGCTCGTGCCCTCCGTGTCGATCACCAGCCCGGTGCGCGCGGTCACCGCGAGCCGCCACACCTGCTCGGGCCCCGTGGTGTCGGGCGCGCAGAGCGCCGCGGGGATCGCGCTGGCGCCCGACGTCGCCGACGCGCGCGTGAAGGCCGCGCCGGGCATCGTGATGGTGCCCGCGGGCGACGCGCAGGGGTCCACCGGCGCCGCGTCGGTCGCGTCATCGGCGTCGGTCACGTCGTCGCCATCTGCTGCGTCGTCGCCGTCTGCTGCGTCGTCGCCAGCTGCTGCGTCGTCACCGTCTGCTGCGTCGTCACCGTCTGCTGCGTCGTCCACGTCGGACGCGTCGGCGAGGTCGTCGCTCGCGTCGGCGAGGTCGTCGGTGACGTCGACGGCGACGTCGGGGGGCGCGTCGGGCGCCGCGTCGCCCGCGTCGGGGTCGACCACGCCCGAGCAGCGCGAGAGGTCGGCGCCCTCCATCACGCACTCGGAGGTGGTCGGCTGCCCCCGGTCGTCGCAGACGTACGACGCGCCGCTCGCGCGGCAGCGGAGCCACTGCTCGACCTGCGGGCGGCACCGCGCCGACCGCGCGGCCACGTCGGCGACGCAGTCGCGCTCGCAGCGGTCGCGGTCGAAGAGGGCGCAGCGCGGGCGGTCCTGGCGCCCGCACATCGCCTCGCAGAGCAGCCGGTCGCCGAGGTCGTCGCCGTCCTGCGGGGGAGCCGCGTCGGCGGGCGGCGCGTCGGGCGCCGCGTCGAGGCCGGCGTCCGTCGTCGCGTCGGGGCGCGCCGGGTCCTCCCCGCTGCAAGCCGCCAGGAACGCCAGGGCCAGGCACGGGATGAACCGTCGCGCGCGCCCCGCCGACGCGCACGTCGCCGCAAGCATCTTCATGGGCCGATGATATCGCTCGCGCGCGCCGCCCGAAACCCGCTCTACGCCGCCGCGCCCACGGCGACGGCCGAGAGGAACTCGTTCGAGAACTCGCGCGCGCTCGGCGTCCTCGCCGCGGGGTCGGGGCAGATCGCGCGGGCCACCACCCCGTCGAGCGCGCGGGGCAGGCCCGGCGCCGCCTCGCTGAGCGGCGTCGCGGCGTCGCGCAGCGTCGCGCGGGCGACGATCTGCTGGATCGCGTTGCCGCGCGGCGCGTAGGGGTGGCGACCCGAGAGCATCTCGTAGGCCATCACCCCGACGGCGAACACGTCGGCGCGCGCGTCGACGTCGGGCTCGCCGCGGGCCTGCTCGGGGGCCATGTACGCGGGCGTCCCGACGATCACGCCCGCCATCGTGCGCTCGCCGCCGCCGCGCAGGTCGCGCGCGATGCCGAAGTCGACGAGCTTCACGAGCTCGGCCCCGCCGGGGGCCTCGCACACCATCACGTTCGCGGGCTTGAGGTCGCGGTGCACGATGCCCGCGGCGTGGGCCTCGGCGAGCCCGTCGCACACCTGCCGCACGATCGACGCCACGCGGACGGGCGGCATCGGGACGCCGCCCATCACCGCGTCGAGCGAGCACCCGTCGATGAACTCCATGGCCAGGTAGAAGAGCCGCCCGTCGAGCTCGCCGTAGTCGTAGATCGCCACGCTGTTCGGGTGGCGGATGCTCGCCGCCAGCCGCGCCTCGCGTCGAAAGCGCTCGACCAGCGCGCCGTCGGCGCGCCCCCCGAGCAGCAGCACCTTCACCGCGCAGGGGTACGCCTCGCCGACGTGGCGGGCCTTGTAGACCACGCCCATGCCGCCCTCGCCGAGCCGCGCCTCGCAGCGGTAGCTGCCTACGACGAACGGCTTCATGTCGGGCGCGTGCGTCGTCGGCCCCGTGCGCCGCCCCCGCGGGTCGACGGTGGTGCCCGCGGTCTGCAGGTCGGCGCCGTCGTTCGGGCAGAAGCGCGCGTCGGGCGGCGACGGCTGCCCGCAGCGGGTGCACCAGACCGCGCTCGTGGGCGCGGCGTGGGCCGCGGCCTGGATCGTGTGCGCGTACGCGTCGTCGGCGACCGTGTCGTGCCGCTCGAGCGTGCCCTGCCACAGGGGCTCCGACGGCCCCCGCGCCGCGTCGAGCGGACCCACGAAGGTCGGCGGAATCACCACCGGAGGGGGCGCCTGCGCGACGAGGGGATGAGCCTGCGAGGGCGCGGCGGCCGCGCGTCGTCGACGGAGCAGCACCACCCCCGTCACCACGCTCGCGAGACCGAGCGCCGCGGCGCCGAGCGCGAGCAGCAGGAGCGCGCCGTCGTCACGCTCCTCGCGCGGCGGTGGCGTGACCGACGGAGCGGGCACGGGGGCCGGCGGCGTGGGCGGCGGGGCGGGAGGCGCCGCGGTCTCGGCGGTGCCGCGCTCGGGCGGCGGCGTGGTCACCGCCGCGGGAGGCGGC
>JBDHVF010001099.1:0-2831 GCA_039809605.1 Polyangiales bacterium
GCTGCGCCTGCCGCGCGAGGCGTGGGCGCCGCTCTGGGCCGCGCTCGTCCACGCGGTGCACAACGCCGTCGACCACGGCGTCGAGGCGCCCGACGAGCGCGCGAGCGAGGGCAAGCCCCGCGCGGGTCAGCTCTGGCTCCGCGCCGCGCGCGACGGCGACGCGACGGTCGTCGAGGTGCGCGACGACGGCCGCGGCGTCGACTGGGAGCGCGTGCGCGCCGGCGCCGTCGCGCGGGGCCTGCCCGCGAAGACGCACGACGACCTCGTCGAGGCCCTCTTCTCCGACGGCCTCACCACGAAGACCGAGGCCGACGGCGTGTCGGGCCGCGGCGTCGGGATGGGCGCGCTGCGCGAGGCGTGTCGGCGCCTCGGCGCGACGCTCTCGGTCGAGAGCGAGCCCGGGCGCGGCACCCGCGTCGTGGTGCGCGCGCCCTCGCGCGAGGCGCGCACGCGACGTGAGACGCGACGCTCCATCCCCGCCCTCGGGGCACCCGTCAGCCCTTAAGGGTTTACCCAGCGGGGCCGTTGAAGGGAGTGCGAGCGGCGACGCGGAGCCGCGCTGCGCTCGCGACCCGCCCGCCGCCGCGCGCCCGCCGACCGCGCGACGCGTCGCACATCACCCCGTCGGCAGAGGGAAGCGCCTCACCATGGCCTCCTCACGTCGTCGCCTCGTTGCGTCCACGCTCGTCCGCTCCGTGCTCCCATGCCTGCTGCTCGCGCTCGCCTCGGGGTGCGCGCGGGTCGTGCCCGAGTCTGACCGCGCCGCGGTTCACGCCGATCCGCAGCCGCCCGCCTCGCCCGTCGCCCCGCCCGCGCCAGCGTACGCGCCGCCCCACGCCGACCGCGCGCCCGAGCCCGTCGAGGGCCTCTGGTACCTCAACGTCGGGGGATCGCGGCTCACCCTCGAGGTGCGCGGTGACGGCCGCGGCTACGGGGCCACCCTCGCGGCCGAGGGCGACGGGCGCGCGATGCGCGTGGAGTCCGTCGCGTGGGAGCCCTCCACGGGCCGCGTGCGCTTCGACCACCCGCTCGGCGTCGGCCGCGAGTGGTTCGACGCGCGCGTGACCGACGGCGTGCTCACCGGGCGCGTCGCGTACACGACCGGCGGCGCGAGCCCCGCGCCCACGGACTATCGCGCCCACGTCACGGGCTGGAACGCCACGGTGATCGACCGCGCGCCCGTGCCGCGCGTGTTCGACCTGCGGTGGGCCGACGGGCGGCTCGGGCGCGTTCGCATCGACCGCGCGCCCGCGGGCGACGGGCTCGTGGGCACGCTGAAGGTGCAGGCCCGCGAGGGTACGGGCGCGCGCGACGAGCAGGAGGAGCGCGACCTCGCGCGCGTGCGCTGGGACGGCGCGCGCCTCGCGTTCGACGTGATCGACGACGCGGGCACCGGGTGGCACTACGAGGGCGAGGTCGCGGGGCGCGCGATCCGCGGCACCTCCACCAGCGCGGGCGCCGCGTCGCGCACGGTGGCCTGGTCGGGCGCGCGCGCCGAGGTGCTCTCGCACGGGCTCACCGCGCGCCCCCGCCCCGAGGCCGACGCGTGGCGCGAGCGCGCGCGCAGGCAGGTCGCGCTGCTCACCATGGACGGCGCGCCCGCGCCCCTCGCGTCGCGCGTCGAGGTCGTCGTCGCCGACGGCACCCCCATCGCGTCGCGCCGCGCGCCCGCGCAGGGCCCCGCCCAGGCGTACACCCTCACCGAGCTGCGCGCCTCGCACCAGGTCTCCGTCGGGGGCGGCGCCACCGTCACCCGCGACGCCCACCTCTACGTGGCGCGGCCCGCGACGCAGCCCCCGCTCGACGGCTTCCCCGTGGTGGTGGCGCTCAACGGCCACTACGGCAGCGCGCGGCAGGTGATGGACCCCGACACGGGCTACGGCTACGGCGACGCGTACGCGCGGCGCGGCTACGTCGTGGTCGCGGTCGACGTCTCGCACCGCCCCGTGGCCGACCGCGCGGCGCTCTACACCGACCTCGCGGCCGGCGACGACCCCGCGTCGGGCGCGACGCCCCACCCGGCCATCCACGCCGACGGCCTCGACAGCGACTGGGAGGAGGACGGCGAGCGCGCCTGGGACGCGATGCGCGCGCTCGACTACGCCCTCTCGCGGCCCGACGTCGACCCGAAGCGCGTGACCGTCACGGGCCTCTCGATGGGCGGCGAGGTCGCGACGCTCGCGGGCGCCCTCGACCCGCGCGCCGCGTCGGTCGTGGTCGCGGGCTTCGCGCCCGACCTGGGCGTCATCGCGCGCCGCGCCAACCACCCATGCTGGCGCTGGGCCCACGCCGACATCGGCGAGTACCTCGACGTGTCGGACCTGCACGCCCTCGTCGCGCCGCGGCTCATGGTGGTCGAGACCGGCTCCGCGGACCACACCTTCTCGGACTTTCGCGCCCCCTTCGCCGACGACAAGCAGGTGCTCCGCCGCAGCCGCGTCGCGTGGGGCGACGACGCGCACCGCCTCGTGCACTTCCTCCACGACGGCGCGCACGTCTACCGCGCGGGCGACCCCTCGGTCGACCCCACCGCGTCGCTCGGCATCTCGATGCCCATGCGCACCGCGCCCGACGCCGCGGGCGCCACGACGTGGCAGACCGACGCCGCCACGTCGCTCCTGCCCGTCACCGTCTTCGACCTCACCCGCGACGCGTTCGGCTTCTAGAGCCGGGCCCGGCGCGTGTGATACGCGGCGCCCGCGCCGGAGTTCGGCGTAGCTCCCTGGTCTCGGTTTCAGCGCCTCACTCCGGTCAATATCGTGCGGCCGCCCCGCTTCGCGGGGCTACGCGTTGCTCCTGAGGTGCCGTCGCCGAACCGTGGTGCCCGGCAA
>JBDHVF010001100.1:0-2827 GCA_039809605.1 Polyangiales bacterium
ACCGTCGCGCGGGGCGCAAGGGCCACCGCGCGCGCGGGCGGAGCTCGACCACCGTCTCGATCATCTCGAGCTGCGCGGGGTCGGTGGCCGTCTCGGCGCGGCCCGCCTTGCCGTACACCGAGGCCACCTCGGCGAAGCCGCGGATGATCCGGTCCTGGGCCTGGAGCGCGCGGCGCGCCTCCTCGATGGAGATGCCCGCGAAGGTCGTGGGCATCACCAGCAGCGAGCCCTCGTCGAGGGGCGGCATGAACTCCGACCCGAGGCGGTTGAACGCGGGCACCATCGCGCCCATCACCACGACCGCGAGCGCGACGAGGAACACCCTGCGGCGCACGGCCCACCGCACCACGGGCGCGTAGAGCCTCGCGAGCGCGCGTGTGACGGGGTTCTCCTCCTCGCGGCGGATGCGCCCGCGGATCAGCAGCACCATGAGCGGCGGCGCGAGCGTGATCGAGAGGATCGCCGCGGCGAACATCGCGAAGGTCTTGGTGAAGGCCAGCGGGCGAAAGAGCCTGCCGGCCTGCCCCGCCAGCGTGAAGATCGGCAGGAAGCTCACGGTGATGAGCAGGAGCGAGAAGAAGATCGGCGCGCCCACCTCCTTCGCGGCGTCGATCACCACGCGCTCGCGCTTCGCGCCGGGCGGCGCCTCGGAGAGCCGCACGTGGGCGTTCTCGATGAGCACGATGGCCGCGTCGGAGAGCTCGCCCACGGCGATGGCGATGCCCCCGAGCGACATGATGTTCGACGACAGCCCGAGGTAGCGCATCGGGATGAACGCCAGCAGCACGGCGATCGGCAGCACCAGGATCGCCACCAGCGCCGAGCGCAGGTGCACCAGGAAGACGACGCACACGAGGGCGACGATGATCCCCTCTTCGACGAGCGTGGTGCGCAGCGTCTCGATCGACCCCTCGATGAGCTCGGAGCGGTCGTAGGTGGGCACCAGCGCCACGCCGGGCGGCAGCGTGAGCTCGCTGATGCGCGCGCGCACCCGCCCGATCACCTGCTGCGCGTTGGAGCCGATGCGCATCACCACGATGCCGCCCACGGCCTCGCCGCGGCCGTCGTAGTCCGAGGCGCCACGGCGGATCTCGGGGCCGAAGCGCGCGTCGGCCACGTCGCGCACCCGCACGGGCGTGCCCCCGGCCCCGACGCCCACGACGCTCTCGCGCAGGTCGTCGAGCGAGCCCACGTAGCCGCGGCCTCGCACCACGTACTCCCGGCCCGCCATCTCGATCACGCGACCGCCGACCTCGGCGTTGGCGCTGCGAACGGCGCGCGCCACGTCGTCGAGCGTGAGCGCGTAGGCCGCGAGGCGGTTGGGGTCGGCGACCACCTGGAACTGCCGCTCGTAGCCTCCGATGGAGGCCACCTCCGACACGCCCGCGACGCCCTGGAGCGCGGGGCGCAGGGTGAAGTCCTGCAGCTCACGGAGCTGGGCGAGGTCGAGCCGCCCCGAGCGGTCGACCACGGCGTACTGGTAGACCCAGCCGATGCCGGTGGCGTCGGGCCCCAGGATCGGAGACACGTCCGACGGGAGGTACTGCCGCACGCGGCCGAGCTGTTCGAGCACGCGGGTGCGCGCCCAGTAGACCTCCGTGCCCTCGTCGAAGATGACGTAGACGAAGCTCATGCCGAACATCGAGTAGCCGCGCACCGTGCGGACGCCGGGCGTGCTCTGGAGCGCGCGCACGAGCGGCCAGGTGACCTGGTCCTCGACGAGGCCGGGGCTGCGACCCATCCACTCGGTGAAGACGATCACCTGGGGGTCGGTCAGGTCGGGGATCGCGTCGAGCGGCGTCGCCCGCAAGCACGAGAACGCCCACACGCAGAGCGCGAGCACGACGGCGAACACCGTCAGCCTGTGCTTCGCGCAGAGCTCGATGATGCGCGCGACCATCGCCGTCAGCCCCCGTGGCCCGCGTGGCCACCGCCGTGGCCGCCACCGCCCTGCCCCGACGCGCGCAGGCGGCTCTCGGAGTCGATGAGGAACACGCCCGACGCGACGATCTGCTCCCCCGGGTCGAGCCCCTCGCGCACCTCGACCCGGTCGTCGAGCGCGGCGCCGATCACCACGCGGCGGGGCACGAAGCTGCCGTCGTCGGCGACCACGAACACGTGCTGGCCGGCGCCGGTGTCGACCACCGCGTCGCGCGGCACCACCAGCGCGCGGCGGGCGCTCGCCTCGAGCACGGCGCCGCCGTAGGCGCCGGGCCGCAGCGCGCCCGACTCGTTGGCGAGCGCGAAGCGCACGCGCACGGTGCGGGTGCGCTCGTCGACCGTGGGGTAGACGAACTCCACCGGCGCCTCGATCCCCTCGGGCGGAAGTGACGGGAACGTGAGCCGCGCGCGCGTGCCGACCCGCACGGCCGTGGCCTCGGTCTCGGGCACCTCGGCCTGCACCCACACCCGCGACAGGTCGGCCACCGTGACGATCTCCGTCGATGGATCGACCGCGGTGCCCACGGCGATGCCGCGGTGGATCACCACGCCGCTCCGAGGCGCGACGACGACGACCGTCCGCGTCGCCCGGCCCGTGCGCTCGATCGCGTCGATCTCGGCGTCGGTCATGCCGAGCACCGCGAGGCGCCCGCGCGCGGCCGTGAGCAGGCGCCGCGTGTCGGGCGTGCCCATCGCCGCGAGGCCCTGCCGCAGCGAGAGGTACTCGTTCTGCGAGGCGAGGAGCTCTTGCGAGAAGATCGCCGCGAGGGGGGCGCCGCGCACGACGCGCTGCCCGGTGGTGTTGACGTAGAGGCGCTCGATCCAGCCCGCGACGCGGGTGTGCACGTGCGACACGCGCGACTCGTCGAGCGCCACCGTCGCCACG
>JBDHVF010001101.1:0-2826 GCA_039809605.1 Polyangiales bacterium
GCCGGTGCGAGCGGCGCCGCTGCGAGCGCCCTTGCCCGATCCGTTCGACACGGTGGCCCCGGCGGCACCCACGCCCACGCGAGTCGCGCCCGTGCGCGCTGCGCCGGTGCCCGTGCGCATCGCACCCGCTCGCGCGACGCCCGCCGCTCCGGTGGCAGCGCCCGCGCCCGCGCCCGCGCCGAGTCGACCGCCGCCGACCGTTCGTGGCGGCGGCATCTTCACCGACCTCTGAACGACTCGCCGCGGATGCGCGCACCTGCGGCAGGGGGGATGGTCCGTCACGTTCGGCCGGCCTCACGCGGCGCGACCTGCGGTAGAGTCCGCGCCACCATGCGCGCACTCGCAGCGTTCGGGTCTCTCTCGATGATGTTGACGCTCGCGGCGCCGCCCGCGTGGGCGCAGCACCGCCACCACGGTCGCCACGAGACCGCGCCCGTCGACCCGGCCGAGGCGCTTCGGCAGAGCGAGGCGCGCGCCCACTTCCAGCGCGGCGGGCAGTTCTATCAAGACAGCGACTGGGCGCACGCCATCGAGGAGTTCCGCGCGGCCTACGACCTCTGGCCGAACCCGGTGATCCTCTTCAACCTCGCGCAGGCGTACCGCCGCGACGGGCAGCTCACGCAGGCGACCGAGACCTTCAACCGCTACCTCGAGACGGCGCCCAGCCTCACGCGCGAGCAGCGCGCCGAGGTCGAAGAGGCCGTGCGCGAGATCGAGGACACCCGCGCGGTCATCACCTTCGAGATCGAGCCCTCGGGGGCGGCGGTGACGCTCAACGGCCGCGACCTCGGCCAGGCCCCCATCGCGCGCAACGCCGAGGTGCTGCCCGGCGAGTACCGCGTGCACGTCGAGATGCCCAACTACGCCGCGCGCGACGAGACCTTCACCGTGCGCGCCCACGAGCAGCGCCTCGTGAACCTCCGCCTGCGCCCCGTCGACCAGAACGCGCGCCTCGTCGTGAACGTCTCGCCCTCCGACGCGCACATCGTCATCGACGGCGAAGACGCGGGCACCGGGCACGCGCAGCGCCAGGTGCGGCCGGGCCGCTACACGGTCACGGTCACCCGCGACGGCTACCGCGACGAGACGCGCACGGTGTCGGTCGCGCAGCTCCGCACCGAGACCGTGGGCATCACCCTGCGCCCGCGCACGCGCAGCGTCGTCACGCGCCCGTGGTTCTGGGGCATCATCGGCGGCGTGGTGCTCGCGGGCGTGGCGACGGCCATCGCCGTCACGGCCGTGTCCGACGCCGACCCCATCCCCGGCAACGGCAACCCCTCGGTGGTGCAGACCCTCACGTCGTTCTAGTGATAGCGTCGCGCGATGCGAAAGCTCCTCGTGCCCGCGGCCCTGGCGGTCGTGCCCTTCGCGCTCGGCTGCTCGTCTCAGCCCGCGGCCGACGCGGGCAGCGACGTGGTCTCGGACCTCTCCGACGTCGCGAGCGACGCCGACCGCGACGTGCCGCGAAGGGTGTGCGAGGCGCAGCGCACCGACGGCGGCGTCGCGTGCCACGAAGAGAACGTGCAGGGCTCGGGGCTCTTCTGCATCCGGTATCTCTGCGCGGCCGACGACGGTGGCGCGACGCTCGACGACTGCTGCCGCCTCGTGGGTTGATGACCCGCGAGGCGGCCCGGTCGGGACGCGAGAGTGCCTTCACTGACAGCGCTTCGGTGCTATTTACTTCGCCAGGTCGCGGTGCAACCATGCCGCGCACGCTGGAAGGAGCGAGACCACTGCCATGGGGATGCTCGATCGCCTGGGCCGCGCGATCAAATCCAATCTGAACTCGATCATCGACAAGGCCGAGGACCCGGCCAAGATGATCGCGCAGACGATCGACGACATGCAGGACGAGCTGAAGAAGGCCCGCGCCGACCTCGTGAGCTCGCTCGCGACCGTCAAGCAGCTCGAGAAGAAGTACAAGGACCAGACCGAAGACGGGGCCAACTGGGAGAAGCGCGCGATGCTGGCGCTCGAGCACGGCGACGACGAGCTCGCGCGAGAGGCCCTGCGGCGAAAGAAGAAGGCCGAGGGCGACGCGGCCGAGACCGACCGGCTGCGCGAGCAGCAGGCGGCGTACGTGAGCGAGCTCAAGGCCACGATCGAGCAGCTCGAGAAGAAGGTCGAAGAGCTCAAGGCCCGCAAGAACACCCTCGCGTCACAGGTGAGCAACGCGCGCGCGTCGGGCGGCAACACCACGCTCGGGGGCTCCAACGCGGGCGCCGTCGGGCGGCTGCGCGAGATGCAAGACAAGATCGAGTCGATGGAGGCCGAGGCCGAGGCCACCGAGCTGCTCGTCGACCCGAAGAAGGCCGACCTCGAGGAGCGCTTCCGCAAGCTCGAGCGCGGCGAGACCTCCGACAGCCTCGAAGACGAGCTCGCGTCGCTCAAGAGCCGCCTCAAGAACAAGTGACGCCGTGGGCGCGCCGCGCCCGCGACGCATCACCTCCACCCGCCGGACACCCCGCATGGACTCGTGGACCCTCGGCCTGCGCGCCGACGAAGACGTGCAGCTCGAGTTCCGCGCGCTCTTCGGGCCCGCGGCGCGCGCCGTGGGCCGCGTCGAGGTGCACGCGTTCGAAGCCTCGTCGCGCGCCGCGGCCGCGCGCCTGCTCGACGCCGCCGCCGCGAGCCTCGGCTACGGCGTCGCCGCGCTCGCGCCCGACGAACCCGCCGTGCACGAAGACGGCGACGACGTGCTCCCCGCGGTGGAGCGCGTCGCGGCCCTGTGCCTCTCCGCGGCGCCCGGCGAGTTCGTCGTCACGCTGCCCGCGGCGCGCGCCCTCGCCGCGTCGCTGTGCTTCACCCGCGCGCGGCGCCGCCCCG
>JBDHVF010001102.1:0-2821 GCA_039809605.1 Polyangiales bacterium
GACGGCATCAACGACGCGCCCGCGCTCGCGCAGGCGCACGTGGGCATCGCGATGGGCACGGGCACCGACGTGGCCATGGAGAGCGCCGGCGTCACGCTGGTGCGCGGCGACCTGCGCGGCATCGCGAGGGCGCGGCGGCTCAGCCGCGCGACGATGGCCAACATCCGGCAGAACCTCGCCTTCGCGTTCGGCTACAACGCCCTCGGCGTGCCCGTCGCGGCCGGCGCGCTCTACTCCTTCACGGGGTGGCTGCTCAGCCCGATGATCGCCGCCACGGCCATGAGCCTGAGCTCCGTCTCGGTCATCGCCAACGCGCTCCGCCTGCGCAGCGCACGACTGAGCTGAACACGCCCTGGCCCGCGCGCCATGCGAGGATCTTCAACGATCGGTCGCGCGCTCGATCCTCGCGGCGATCTCGCGCACCGTGCGGTGCGCTTCGGGGATCGCCAGCGCGCGGGCCCGCATCTCATGGCGCCGGAGATCCTCCGTGAGGTTCGCGTCGAACTTCTCGACCGCGGGCGCGCGCAACTTCGCCGCGAGCGTGGCAGAGTCAGGCGCCTCGGCACCGGCGATCTCGCGGAGGTGCACAGCGACGGTCTCGACCTTCGCGTGGTGCACCACGACCGCGAACCCGTCGGTCGAGACGGCCAGACCGCGCGCCGCGAGGAGGTGGGCGATCGTGCGAACGATCCGCGTGCCGCGCCACGGCAACACCAGGGTGTCCTCTCCGCCGCGGATCACGCGCGCGTCGTCGAGAGCGCGGCGCTTGAAATTCTCCCGTCCCTCGGCGAGCAGCCCGCGCGCAACGGCGTCGAGGTACACCGGAACCTCCTGCGCCGCATAGACCACGAGCATCCTCTCGCGCACGCGGTCGTGCACGTCGAAGCCCGACCCCGACCCACGAACCATCAGCCTCGCCGCCTGCGCCGGCACCACCTCGATGACCCGGCGCTCGTGGTCGATGGAGCGCACGCGCCAACGACGCCCCGCGAAGATGAAGTACTGCGTGGTTTCTCCCTGGAGCACCGTCGTGAGCGTGCCGAGCGGCCTCCCCTCGTGGACTACGCGATACTCTTCGGGGGTCTCGAAGGCCGCGTAGAACGTGTGGTGGTTCACGAGCCGCTCGCCGCGCCCGCCGAGCAGGAGTGTTCCGTCCTGCCCCTGGGCGATGAGGTCGGCCTTCGCGAGAGCGCGGAGGAACTCCCCGAAGAGTCGCGCATCCACCGCGCGAAACGGGCCGCGCTCGCAGAGGATCTTCCACGCCTCCACCGGGCGGACGCCTCCGTACTGGGCGATCGTCGACAGGACCTGCTGCACGAGCGTCGACAAGTGCAATGCGCCGTCGTCGGGCGGCTCGCACCAGCGCTCGATGAGCAGGTCCACCATCGCGACCGTCTCGACGAGCCCGACCCGCAGCTCCTCGTCGATCGACGACCGGGCGTCGACCTCCTCCTGCTCGATGTAGGCCCGCAGGATCGCGGGCTCGCCGCGCCTGCCCGATCGGCCCAGACGCTGCCTCAACGTTGCGACCGAGGGCGGCTCCCCGACCTGCGCGACGCTCCTGACGCTACCGATGTCGATCCCCATTTCGAGCGTGCTCGTGCTGATCACGGTGACGGGGCGCCCGCCGTCCTTCAGCATCGCCTCGGCGTCGAACCGGAGCTCTCGCGAGAGGCCGCCGTGGTGGGGGTGGAACTCGTTCGGTACGTGGTCCCGCTCGCTCGTGCGTCGAAGGCGGTCGGCGAGTTCTTCCACGCGGCTCCGCGAGTTGGCGAAGACGAGGTGATTCGCCCCCCGAAGCACCTTGTAGAGGTGCGCGGCGACCTCGTCGGGCGCGTCGACCCTCGCGTCGTCGGTCACCGCGTCGATCGCCGTTGCCACATCGCGAGGCGCTCGTACACGATACCCGCGCACCTGCATTCGAAGCTCCTGCGTCGCCGCCGACGACTCGATCTTCGCCACGTCGCCGCCATGCCCGGGGCGCAGGTACTCCGCCGCGATCGACATGTCTCCCAGCGTCGCGCTCAACCCGACGCGCGACACGCAGCGACCGAGGACGTGCTCGATGCGATGGAGCTGGGACTGGAGCTGCCGTCCGCGCGGCGTCCCGATGAACGCGTGGAGCTCGTCGACGACCACGAACTCGAGGCGCGCGAACAGCGTCGCGAGCAGGTGCCCTCGATGAACGAAGAGCGCCTCGAGCGACTCGGGCGTGATCAGCAGGATGCCACCCGGATCCTCGACCAGCGCGCGCTTCCGCACCGCGGCGACGTCCCCGTGCCACCGGTGCACGGGGATCTCGAGCGCCTCGCAGAGCTGCTCGAGCCGGAGGAACTGGTCGTTGATGAGGGCCTTGAGCGGCCCGACGTAGACGGCCCTCACGCTCCCGCGCGCGTCGTCGACGAGCGACGAGCAGATCGGGAGGAAGGCGGCCTCGGTCTTGCCGCTCGCGGTCGCCGCCGCGACGATCACGTCACCGCGGCGCTCGAGGATCGCGTGCGTCGTGGCCTCCTGCACGTCACGCAGGGCCTCCCAGCCCTGCTGCCAGATCCACCGCTGTACCCGCTCGTGGAGCCGGTGGAACGCCGACGAGGGCTCAGAGCCGGAAGGTCGAGAGGTCATCGCCGTCCACGCCGCGAGGCGCCGTCGCATCCCCCGCCGACACGTCGCCGTCGTCCGACGTCATCGCCGCGCCCGGGTCCGCCGCGAGCTCGACCTGCCCCAGCAGCGAGCGCCAGTCAGCACCGCGGTTCTGCTCGAGCACGGCCAGCAGGTTCACCCACGCGGTGATGGTCGTGCGCGGCGTGCGGAAGTACGCCTC
>JBDHVF010001103.1:0-2818 GCA_039809605.1 Polyangiales bacterium
CGGGGCCCGCGGCGCGCGGCGCGGCTGGGCGAGGGGAGACGCGGCGGCGAGCGTCGCGGCGGCGATCCAGGGGAGCGTTCTGCGCATGGGCTTCTCCGTGGCGGTGCGACGTGGCCGTCAGGCGTTCTTGTTCAGACGGATCTGCACGAGCCCCGCGTGGCGCTCCTGCGGGTCGCGGGCGAAGCGCTGCTCGAGCTGCAAGACGCCGCGCGGGCAGACCTCGGCGCACATGCCGCAGCCCACGCAGCTCGCGCGGGTGAAGCTCTGGTTGGCCTGCGCGTACGAGCGCACGTCGATGCCCATCTCGCAGGCCTTGGTGCACAGCCCGCAGGAGATGCACATGTCGTCCTTCACGCGGATGCGGAAGCGCCCGAACTTCTGCACGAGCCCGAGGAGCGCGGCCATGGGGCAGAAGTTTCTGCACCACTGGCGCGTGCCGCCGAGCGGGTAGAGCCCCACGCCGATGGCGCCCGAGAGCACGGCCACCACGGCGATGCCGTAGTAGTACCGGAGGCGCGCGCCCCACTCGACGACGCCGCGGCTGCGCGTGGGGTCGACGCGCCACGCGCTCACGTCGCCGTGGCCCGGCCACCAGACGCCCGTGACGTGGCCCTCGGGGCCCATCACCGCCGAGAAGATCACGAGCACCGTGGTCACCACCGCGAGCACGAGCACCGTGTAGATCGCGGCCTTCTCGAAGCGCCACGCGCTCTCGCCCTTGGCCGACAGGTGGCGCCAGGGCTCGCCCGCGGTGTTCGCGAGGCCGCCGCAGCCGCACACCCACGAGCAGTACCAGCGCTTGCCGAAGAAGACCCCCATCACGGGCACGAAGACCAGCGAGCCCACGAAGCTCCAGAGCACGAAGGGCGTCGGGTCGCGGAAGATGTTGTCGGGGTAGAACGCGTCGATCTTCAGCGGCCAGAAGTAGCTGAGGTAGTACTCGGGCTGGCGGAACATGCCGAGGATCACCGGCACCGAGAAGCCGAAGGTGCACTGCACCAGCATCACCACGGCGGTGCGCACGACCTGATAGCGGTTGTGCACGTAGCGGCCGAGCATGTAGACGCCGCCCGCGGTGACGGCCATGGTGTACACGAGGCCGTAGAGGCCCCACTTCGAATCCATCGCCAGGTAGAGCCTTCGCGCGAAGGCCGCGAGCGAGCGCTCGGCGTCGGGCACGGCCGCGGGCTCGAGCGCGTGCGTGCCGTAGAGCAGCACCAGGGCCGCCGCCCACGCGAGCGCGAGCGAGAGCGAGAGCCTTCGAAGGAGCACCGCGCGGTGACCGAGGGCCCGCGCCGCGTACACGAGGCTCGCGACGAGCCCCGCGCCGAGCGGAGCGAGCAGGAGCGCGAGCTCCCACGCGGGCCACGAGGCGCCGGGCGAGGGGAGGAGGTGACGCCCGTCGTGCTCCGCGGGCTCGAGGACCTTCGCGAACCCGTACGACGCGTAGAGCGTGGCGCCCGTGAGCCCCGCGACCGACGCGCCGAGGCGCAGCGCCTTGCGCCGCCCGCCCTCGGTGAGCGCCCCGCCCTCGTCGCGCCGCACGAAGTACCCGTAGATCGCCGCGGCCGCGGCCCCCGCCGCCGCGCAGAGCGCCCATGCCTTGATGCCGGGGAAGCGCAGTCGCATCGCCGCGCTCGCCGCGAGGTCGTGCGCGCTCGCGGGCGGCGACAGGGGAACGGCCGCGCCGAGGCCCCACAGGAGCTGCTTCGTCTCGGCCGTGAGGTAGAGCCCGAAGTAGAACCCGAGCAGCACGGCCGCGAGGGCCCACGCCGTCACGCCGCGGTTCCTGAGGTCGTGGGTGAGCCACCCCACGGGCGTCGCGCGGCGCATCAGGCGCCCCCTCGCGCGGCGGGCGCGCGGTGCGGGCGGGCGACGACGGCGAGCTCCTCCTCGGACATCGCCCGCAGGTCGGCGCGGCCGAACTCGACGTCGAACTGCGCGCGGCGGAGGTTCTCGAGCACCCACGCGAGCGGGCGCTCCTCGTCGACCCACCGCGAGAGCACCGTGTGGTCCCAGCGCGAGCCGAGCATGTTGAAGCCGAGCACGCGCCCCTCGTGGTGCACGATGCGCTGCGTGATGGCCCTCGTGCGGTGCTTGCGGAACACGCTCCTCGCGCCCTCGGGCGCGGCCGTGAGGTCGCCCACGGTGGTGTACTCGACCTCGAAGAACTTCGCGCTGTTGAAGAACGTCGGCGGCTCGTAGCGCGAGGGCCTCCCCGTCATGTTGCGCCCCGCGAGCGCGCCCTGGCGCTTCGCCGAGTACCAGATCTGCTCGACGAGCGGCCTGCGCCCGTCGCCGAAGTCGACCTCGGCGCAGTCGCCCGCGGACCACACGCCGTCGAGCGAGGTCTTCAGCGTCGCGTCGACCGCGACGCCGCGGCCGAGCGCGGGCGGGGTCTTCACCGCGCCGAGCCACGCGACCGACGGCTCGACGCCGATGCACACGCCGAACATCTCGCACGCGAGCGACTCGCCCCCCTTCGTGACCACGGCCGACACGCGCCCCGCGCCGTCGCGCTCGACCGCGCGCACCTCGGCCTCGTGGCGCACGTCGACGCCGTGCGCGCGCATGTGGGCCGTGACGAGCTCGCCCTCCTCGCGCGCGAGCGCCACGGGCCAGTACCACGGCTCGCGCACGAGGAAGGTCGTGCGCACGCCGTGGTGCACGAGGCACTCGACGAGCTCGATGCCGATGAGCCCGCCGCCCGTCACCACGGCGCGCCGCGTGGTGGGCGCGAAGCGCTCGCAGGCGTCGAGGTCCTGCATCGAGACGAAGTGCACGAGGCCCTGGAGCGACGGGTCGACGCCCTCGGCCG
>JBDHVF010001104.1:0-2815 GCA_039809605.1 Polyangiales bacterium
TTCGCCTCCGCGGGGCACGACGCCGTGCACGGCCGCGCGGGCAACGTGCTGCTGCTCAACGGCGCCTCGGCGCGCGCGACGGCGACCGCGCCGCGCGGGTCCGTGGAGCGCTGGCGCCTCCTCAACGCCGCCGGGTCTCGCGTGCTCTCGATGGCCGTCGAGGGCGCGTCGTGGCGCGTGGTGGGCACCGACGGGGGCTCATCCCGCGGCCGTACTCGCCGGCGCGCCTCGAGATCGCGCCGGGGCAGCGCTTCGACGTCGAGGTGACCTTCGACGACGCCGAGGGCCCCGCGCGCCTGGTCACGTACGTGCTCGCGCAGACAGACGCGGGCGTGCAGACGGTGCCCCGCGCGCTCGCCGAGGTGCGCTACGAGGGCGGGACCGCCGCGACCACGCCGACGTACCGGAGCGTCACGCTCCCCGCGCCGGCCGACGCGCCGATGGAGCAGTCGATCCGCCTCGGCGCGATCACCTCCGGGGCGTTGCAGTTCACGATCAACGGGCACGTCCACGAAGAGGGCGAAGACCCGATGCTCCAGTTCGTGCAGAACACGCCCGTGCGCTTCACGATCGTGAACGAGATCGCGCCCGAGCACCCCTTCCACCTCCACGGCCAGTTCTTTCAGGTCCTCTCGCGCAACGGGCGCGCCGCGAACGAGCCCGGCCTCAAAGACACCGTGCAGCTCGGCGCGATGGAGCGCGTGGTGATCGAGACGCGCTTCGAGAACCCCGGCCGCTGGATGTACCACTGCCACATCCCCGAGCACGCCGAGCACGGGATGATGGCCGAGCTCGAGGTCACGCCCTGAGCGGAGGATCGTCGATCGCCGAGACGCGCGATCGGTTCGAGCGGCGCTCGGCCCTCGGCAGAGGGCTCTCGGTGTAATCCCCGGCCTCCCGCTTCGTCTGCCACAGGGAGCAGAGCCCCGAACGCCACGCGGCACGCACGTTGCGGCGTCATGGGGAGTGCAGCCCTCCCAGGAAGACCACCGAGGCCACATGGACCATCACGCTCACGACGCGCATCACGCGCCCGAGCCGCCCTCGGCGCCGCCTTCGGGCGTCGTCGAGTACACGTGCCCGATGCACCCCGAGGTCGTTCGCACGGCGCCAGGCCAGTGCCCCATCTGCGGGATGGCGCTGGAACCCCGCACGCCCGCCGCCGCGCACGACGAGGGCCCCGCCCCCGAGCTCGTCGACATGCGACGGCGGCTGTGGGTGAGCGCTGCGCTCTCTGTGCCCCTGGTGCTCATCGCGATGGGCGCGATGATCCCGGGCGATCCGCTCGGTCACATCCTTCCTGCACACCTGCACAACTGGATCGGGCTCGCGCTCGCGACGCCCGTGGTGCTCTGGAGCGGATGGCCCTTCTTCGTTCGCGCGTGGCGCTCGATCATCAGCCGCCACCTCAACATGTTCACGCTGATCGGGCTCGGCGTCGCGGTGGCCTGGGTCTACAGCCTCGTGGCGACCCTCGCGCCGGGCCTGTTCCCGCCGTCGCTTCGAGGCCACGGGGGCGCCGTCGCGGTGTACTTCGAGGCCGCCGCGGTGATCGTCACGCTGGTGTTGGTCGGCCAGGTGCTCGAGCTCCGGGCGCGCAGCCAGACCGGCGCGGCCATCAGGGCGCTGCTGCGCCTCGCGCCGAACACCGCCCGTCGCCTGCGCGACGACGGCGACGAAGAGGACGTCGCCCTCGACGCGGTGCAGGTCGGCGACCGCCTGCGCGTGCGCCCCGGCGAGAAGGTGCCCGTCGACGGCGACGTGCTCGAAGGCGCGAGCAGCGTCGACGAGTCGATGGTCACGGGCGAGCCCATGCCGGTCGAGAAGCGCGCGGGCGACGCGCTCGTCGGCGCGACGGTCAACGGCCACGGCGCGCTGGTGATGCGCGCGACCCGCGTCGGGCGCGACACGCTGCTCGCCCGCATCGTCGCCATGGTCGGCGAGGCGCAGCGGAGCCGCGCGCCCATCCAGCGGCTCGCCGACGCCGTCGCGGGGTACTTCGTGCCCGCGGTGATCGCCGTCGCGGCGCTGACCTTCGCCGCATGGGCGCTCTGGGGCCCGGAACCTCGCCTCGCGTACGCGCTCGTGAACGCCGTCGCCGTGCTCATCATCGCGTGCCCCTGCGCCCTCGGCCTCGCCACGCCGATGTCGATCATGGTCGCGGCGGGGCGCGGCGCGCAGGCCGGCGTGCTGTTTCGCGACGCGGAGGCCATCGAGGTGATGCGCGAGGTCGACACGCTGGTCATCGACAAGACCGGCACCCTCACCGAGGGCCATCCCAGGCTCATCACGGTGACGCCCGCGCAGGGCCACCGCGAAGCCGACCTCCTGCGCCTCGCTGCGAGCCTCGAGCAGGGCAGCGAGCACCCGCTCGCGGCCGCCATCGTCGCGGGCGCGAAGGAGCGCGGCGTCACGCTCTCGCGCGCCGAGGGCTTCGCGGCGGTGACCGGCAAGGGCGTCACGGGCACGGTCGACGGCCGCGCGGTGGCGCTCGGCAACCGCGCGCTGATGGACGACCTGCACGCCGAGCTCGGCGACCTCGCGTCGCGCGCCGAGGCGCTGCGGGCCGAGGGGCAGACGGCGATGTTCGTCGCCGTCGACGGCGCGCCCGCGGGCCTGATGGGGGTCGCCGACCCGATCAAGGAGACCGCCGCCGAGGCCGTGCGCGCGCTCCACGACGAGGGCCTGCGCCTCGTGATGCTCACGGGCGACTCGCGCACGACGGCCGAAGCCGTGGCCCGGACGCTCGGGCTCGACGAGGTCGTCGCCGAGGTGCTCCCCGAGCAGAAGGCGGAGGTGATCAAGCGGCTCCAAT
>JBDHVF010001105.1:0-2814 GCA_039809605.1 Polyangiales bacterium
GGATGTAGGACCCCGGACGATCCCCCGGCGCTCCGTGCCTGTCACCTGCGCCGCCCGCGAAGGGCGACGCGCGCCGCTGCGGTCCCTCGATCACGACGCGTCGGTGCGACACCAACCGCTCGCAGACGACAGAGCCCTTGCCCCCGCTCCGCGGGGGTGAGGGCGCGCGGCAGCGCGGTGAGGGGGCCGAGTCAACGACCGCGCGGCCATGCCCCGCGCGCTACGTCAACGGCCAAACCTGAGTCAGAGCAACGAGTCACCCCTGCGGCACGTAGCGCCAGTCGGGCGTGAAGAAGCCCGACGCCTGCGCGCCGCGCGCGCTCCAGACCATGTAGTCGGGCACCGCGAAGCCCGACGCGAAGGGCTGCACGCGGTAGAGCAGGCGCTCCTGGCCGCGCGCGGTGACGAACACGGCGCCCAGGTGATCGGCCCCGTCGGGGAAGACGAACACCAGCGCCGCGTCGTCGAAGCGACGTGTTCCGAGGGCGACGCCGCGCTCGTCCCACGCGAAGGGAACGCCCGCGGGCACGCGCACGGTCGACGGGGTGACGCCCAGGTACACGAGGTTGCGCTCGCTTCGAAGCGCGTCGGTCACGGCGCCGAGCGGAACGGCGCAGCCGTGGCCGTTGCCGTTCACCGACCACACCGACACGAGGTACGACGCGTAGCGGCGGTAGGTGGCGTCGCCGTCGTCGGGGTACACGAAGCAGAAGGGGCGCTGGAGCGACTCGTTGAGCGGGCCGTTCACGCCGGGGCGCTTGCCGTCGCGCGGGCCGATGGCGAGGCCGGCGTCGGTCACGTCGTGCGACTCGCCGTTGACGACGACGTGCGCGACGCCCGTCTCGCGCAGGGCGCGGCCCGAGAGGTCCATCGAGCGCACGTTGGTGGTGGTGACGGTCACGGTGTCGCCCGCGCGCGACGAGGTGACGACGAGGTCCATGGTGGGGTCGGCCGCGCTGCGCAGCGTGACGAAGGAGTGCCTGGGGTTCACCCACACGCCCGGCGACGTGAAGCGGAAGTCGGTCTCGGTCGGATCGAGCCGGTGCGCGCGCATGAACTCGAAGAGCGGAGGCCAGTCGACGCAGTCGGCGCCGGGCGAGGCGTCGCCGTCCCACCAGTGATCGGCGCCGGGCTGCTCGTGGTAGACGACGTCGTCGGTGACCATGCGCATCGCGGCCACCATGTTGCGGCCCTCGCGCACGGGCACGTTGGTGTCGGCCGAGCCGTGGATCACGTACCCGCCGCGGCGCGCGAGGTTCGAGAGGTAGACGTTCGTGTCGCTCGCGGCCTGCGAGCGCGCGAAGGCGCCCGTGGGGCGCGCGCGTCCCGTGTACGAGTAGAACGAGCTCCAGCCCGCGCTCGGCCCCACCGTCGCGAAGCGGCCGGGGAAGTGGACGCCGACGTTCCACGTGCCGTGGCCTCCCATGGAGTGCCCCGTGAGGTACACGCGCGTGGGGTCGGTGCCGTAGAGGGTCGCCGCGTGCTCGAGCACCTCGATGGCGTCGCGGCGGCCGTACTCCTCCCAGTCGAAGCCGAAGGGCCTGCGGTTGGTGGCGGCGACGATGTACGCCCAGTCCTTCGGCGAGTACGCCTGCGCCTGCCCGATGGCCTCGACGCTCGCGCCGTGCAGCGTGAGCACCAGCGCCTTCGGCCCCGCCCCCGCGTCGGCCGACGCGCGCGGGGGAACGACGCCCATGTACTGCGCCGAGAGGTCCATCGCGGAGCGGAAGGTGCGCCGGTGCGTCGAGTCGGCGGCCACGACGGTGAGCGTCACCTCGCGGCGGTAGGCGTAGTCGAGCGACGGAGACTCGACGCGCAGGCCCACGGTCACGTGCTCGCCCGCGGCGGTGAAGGCCCTGCGGGGCGCGAGGCGAAAGGGCACCTGCGTGACCGAGCCCGCGGGCAGCGAGGGGAGCTCGATGGCGGTGGCCTCCCACGCGTCGCTGGCCTCGACGCGGGCGGTGACCGAGAGCGCGGGCGCGTCGGTGAGGTTGAGCGCGGCGACGCCCACGTACTGCTCGCGCGCGTCGCCCACGGGAAGGTCGGGCGCGGTGACGTCGTCAGTGTTGAGCACGATCTCGTCGTCGGTGGCGAAGAGCTCGGCGCGCGGCGCGCCGCGAAACCCCAGCTCGCGGAACACCACCACGTTGCGCCCCGCGCGGGTCACCACGGGCACGCGCACCTTGCCCGAGGCGTAGATGTCTCCGGGCTGCACCGCGCCGTTGGCGTACACGCCGAGCATCACGTCGGCGCGCGCGAAGAGGCGCTGCCCCTCGGGCACGTCGACCTCCGCCGCCGCGTAGAGGAGGCCGCTCGGAGGCGCCGCGGGGAGGCGGCCCATCTCCATGGGCTCGGTCTCGTCCCAGTAGAGCCCGTACGACTCGCTCGTGGTGTCGGGCATGGCGAAGGCGCCCGTCTCGAGCGCGGGGAGCACGCCGTCGGTCTCTCCGCTGGCGACGGTGCTCGTGAGCCAGCGCGAGACCGTCACGGGCCGCAGGGCGCGCTCGGGCGCGAGGGGCGCGGGGCCGTCGCGCGCAACGTCACGCGCGGCGTCGGTCTGCGTGACGTCGTCGGGCGACGTGACGTCGGGGCGGTCGAGCGTCGACGCGTCGGGCGCAGCGGGCGCAGGCGTTTCGGTGCAGGCGACGAGCAGCAACGCGCAGGCGAGCGGGCGCTTCATGGCGCGCGATCGTATCGCGGGTCGGCCCTCCCCCCGCCCCCCTCCCGCGCGAAGCGTCTGTCCTTTAGTCAAAACTGTCGTCGGGTGTAGGCGGCTTCGCCAGGAGCTGTTGCATTCGCAGTGCGATCGCAGCC
>JBDHVF010001106.1:0-2812 GCA_039809605.1 Polyangiales bacterium
GTCGCTGCTGATCGTGGCCGCGGCCACGGCCGCCCCGCTCGTGTCGGGCGGCGCCGTGGTCGCGCGGCTCATGGCCGAGGCGCCCGTGGCCCTGCCCTCGCTCTACGCGGTCGACCTCGCGTCGGCGGCCCTCGGCGCGCTCGCCCCCCTCGCGCTGCTCGGGCCGCTCTCGGGGCCCGGCGCGCTCGTGCTGCTCTCGGCGCTGCTCGCCGCGGCCGCGCTCGCCACCGCGGCGCCGGGCCGTCGCGCGGGCCACGCGGCGCTGGCCCTGGTCTCGCTCGCGGTGCTCCTCGCGTCGGAGCGCACCGACCGCGGCTTCGTGATGCGCTACCCCAAGGGCCTGCCGCGCAACGACCAGGAGCGCGCCACCTTCGAAGCGTGGAACCCCCTCTCGCACGTGCGCCTCGGCCCCTTCGTCGAGGCCCCCATCGGGTTCATGTGGTCGCCCTCGCCGCTCACGCCGCCGGTGCCCGTGACCATGGCCAACGCGCAGATCGACGGCGAGGCCGCGACGCCCGTGTACGCGTACCGCCGCCCCGCGGAGCTCAACTTCATGCGCTTCGACGCCACCACGTCGGCGCACCACCTCAGGCCCGACGGCACGGCCTGCGTCATCGGCGTGGGCGGCGGGCGCGACCTCGCGTCGGCCCTGGTCTACGGCCACTCGCGCGTGCTCGGCGTCGAGATCAACCCCTCGATGGTGCGCATGCTCCGCGCGGTCGCCGACCGCTCGCCGACGCTGCGCGACCCGCGCGTCGAGGTCATCGTCGGCGACGGCCGCGCCGTGTACGCAGGCTCGCGGGGCCTGCGGTGCAGGGTGCTCCAGGCGTCGCTCGTCGACACCTGGGCCGCCACCAGCGCGGGCGCCTTCGCGCACACCGAGTCGACCCTCTACACGCGCGAGGCGTGGAGGGTCTTTCTCGACCGCACCGCGCCCGACGGCATCGTGACCTTCTCGCGCTGGTACGACCCGCAGAAGGTCAGCGAGACCTCGCGCCTCGTCTCGCTCGCCGTCGCCTCGCTGCGCGACCGCGGCGTCGAGCGCCCGCGCGAGCACGTCGCCCTCCTCGCGTCGGCCAACGTCGCCACCATCCTCGTGAGCCCGGCGCCCTTCGGCCCGTCCGACCTCGCGGCGCTGCGCGACCTCGAGACGCGCCTGCTCTTCAAGCTCCTCGTCACGCCCGAGCGCCGGCCCGAGAGCCCCCTGCTCGACCGCCTGCTCTCGGCCCGCAGCGACGCCGAGCTCGCCGCGGCGGGCGCCTCGCACGGCCTCGACACCTCGCCGCCCGACGACGACCGGCCGTTCTTCTTTCAGCTCATGCACCCGTCGATGTGGCTGCACCCGCGGCGCACCCTCGCCATGGTGTCGGGCGGCCCCGGCGTGCTCGAAGGCAACGTCATGGCGATGTTCGAGCTCGTCGCGACCTTCGTGGCCGTGGCGATCCTCGGCGTCGCGATGCTCGGACCCACGCTCGTGCGGGCCGCGCGCTCGGCCGTGCCCCCGCTGCCCGGCGCGCGCGCGAGCGTCTACTTCGGGTGCCTCGGCGCGGGCTTCATGGCCGCCGAGATCGCGCTCGTGCAGCGCATGCATGTCGTGCTCGGCCACCCCACCTACGCGCTCGTGCTGGTGCTCGCCGCGCTGCTCGTCGCCACGGGCGCGGGCAGCGCGCTCTCTCCGCGCGTGCTGCGCACGCGCAAGGCCGTCTCGCTCGGCGCGCTCGCGGCCGCCGCGGTGCTCGCGGCGCTCCCGCACGCGGTGATCCGCCCCCTCGCCCGCGCCACCGTCGACAGCCCCTTCGCCGTGCGCGCACTCTGGGCGAGCGCGTGCGCGGCCGTGGTGGGCGTCGCGCTCGGGATGCTCTTCCCCTCGGGCGTGCGCTACGTCGACCGCGAGCGGGGCGCGCCCGTCGCGCTGGCGGTCAACGGCGCCACGAGCGTGCTCGGCAGCGTCGCGGCGATCACCGTCTCGGTGGGCCTGGGCATCCCCGCGACCTTCGCGCTCGCGGGGGCCGTGTACGTGCTCGCGGCCCTCGCGGGCCCCCACGGCTGGCGCGCGGTCGACGGTCAGCCGTCGGAGTGACGCCGCCGCGGCAGCGGCATGCCCCGCGGAGCCTCGCCGCCGAGCGGCCGGTAGAGCGCGTCGAGGTTGACGAAGCGGTAGGGCTCCTCGCCCGCGGCCGTGAGCGCGGCGTTGCGGCGGTCGATCACCGCGAGGATGCGCGGCAGCGCGGCGACGCTCCACCAGTGCGTGTCGTGGATGAGCACCACGCCCCCGCGCGGCGACTCGGCGAGCGCGGCGCGAAAGCCCTCGACCACGGCGTCGACCGAGGGGGTGGCCCAGTCGCGCGTGTCGAGCTCCCAGTACACGGGCGTGTACCCGCGAGAGAACACCGCGTCGACGGTGCGCTGCCGCATGAGGGCGCCGAAGGGCGCGCGCAGGAGCCACGGGCGCTGCCCCGTCACCCCGCGGATCAGCGCCTCGGTGCGGTCGATCTCGTCGGAGAGCTCCGCCTCGCGCAGCCGGTCGAGCTCGACGTGGTGGAAGGTGTGGTTGCCCACCAGGTGCCCTCGCCGCACGGTGTCGCGCAGCACCGCGCGGTTGGCCGTGTGGTACGCGTCGTCGCCCTCCAGGCGGTGGCCCACCACGAAGAACGTGGCCTTGATCCCGCGCGCGTCGAGCGCGTCGAGCACGCGGGGGGTGTAGCGGCACTCGGGCCCGTCGTCGAAGGTCAGCGCGATGCAACGGGGCACCGACGGCGGGCAACGTCCCTCGATGAGCTGCCCGCGCGCGAGGGTGCGCGCGGGGCGCTGC
>JBDHVF010001107.1:0-2808 GCA_039809605.1 Polyangiales bacterium
AGCCGCGGAGGCGCGGCCTGCGCCCCCGCCGCGCGAGGCGCGCCCGAGGCCGCGACGCGCGGCGGCGCGGCGGCGATCACCACCGCCGCCGGCGCGCGACGGATCGCGACGCTCACGTCGACCTGCGTGCGCGTCGACGACCCGCACGCGCTCGCCGCGAACGCCGCGCCCCACGCTGCCCGGAGTGGTGCCAGAGCCCTCATGCGCGCCGTGACCTTACCTCGCGACGAGAGCGGGCGCGACGGGCGTTGGGCACCCGGCGCGGGTTCTGGTACGGTCGCGCCGTGCTCCCGCTGGTGGCGCAGATCCAGATGCCGGTCGACGACGCGATGGACGTCGCGTGCGGCGCGCTGCGCGACGCCGAGTCGCTCTCGACGTGGGCGGCCGTGGCCTCGCTCGGCGCCGTCGCGTTCGCGTGGTGGCACCGCGGGCGCGCGGCCTCGGGCGGGCAGCACGGCGTGTGGGCCGCCATCATGGCGCTCGCGGGCGCGGCGCAGGTGCTCGTCGCGATGTGGCTCGTGCCCATGGGCTGCCTGTCGTGGCACGCGCTCGCGCTCTTCGTCGGCAACGCCACGCCGTGGCTCGTGGCCGCGGGGCTCTTCCGCGCGGCCGTCGCGCCCGCCGAGCGCCTCCCCTCGTCGCAGCCCGGAGACCCCTTCGCGTGAACGTCCGCGCGTGGGCGTGCGTGGCGGTGGCGGTCGCGCTCGGCGCGCCGGGCGTGCTGCACTCGCAGTCGGTCGACGACGCCGAGGCGCCCGACGCGCCCGACGCCGCGGCGCCCGACGCGCCGCCACCCGCCCCCGCGCCGCGGCCGCCGTACGACCACGTGGTGATCGTGAGCTTCGACGGCATGCGCCCCGACGGGATGGAGCGCGCCGACGCGCCGACGCTCCACCGCCTGCGCGCCGAGGGCGCGTACGCGCTGCGGGCCGAGACGGTGGGCGACTCGTCGACGCTGCCCTCGCACAGCTCGATGCTCTCGGGCGTCGAGGTCGAGGTGCACGGGATGGAGTTCGACGACTTCCGCCCCGAGCGCGGGTTCATCCGGGCGCCCACGGCGCTCTACCGCGCGCACGACGCGGGCCTGGCCACGGCCATGTTCGTCGCGAAGACCAAGCTCCGGCACATCGCGCTGCCGGGCTCGGTCGACCTGTGGTCGCTGCCGCACTGGTCGTGCGAGCGCGTGTCGCGCGCCGCGGCGCAGTACCTCCCGACGGCGCCGCGGGGCATCACGTTCATCCACTTCGAGGAGCCCGACGACGCGGGCCACCGCCACCGCTGGATGAGCGCGCGCTACCTCGACGCCATCGCGCGCGCCGACCGCTGCCTCGGCACGGTGATGGCCGCGATCGAGGCGAGGCCCGACCGCGACCGCGTGCTGGTGCTCGTGAGCGCCGACCACGGCGGCCACGGGCGGCGCCACGGCACGCACAGCCCGCTCGACCTTCACATCCCGTGGATCGCGTGGGGCTCGCGCGTGGCGCGGGGCGACTTCGAGGCGCCCGTGCGCACGACCGACACGGCCGCCACGGCCATGGCCGCGCTCGGCCTCGACGTGCCCGCGGACGTCACGGGCCGCGCGGTGCGCAGGGCGTTCGAAGCTGTGCCCGAGGGCGACGCCCCGGCCGAGTGAATCAGGTGGAGAGCGTCGCGATGGCGCGCTCGACGGCGGGCACGGCGCGTTCGAAGACCTCGCGGTCGCCGCCGGCCTCGACGACGAACACGCGCGAGGGGCGCAGAAAGCCCGAGTCGCGCACGAACACGGTGACCCAGTAGCGCAGGGGCCTGCCGGCGTAGTCGCGCGCGTAGCGGAGCTGCACGCCGCGCAGGCCGCTGGAGTTCTGCACGGGGCGGGGCTCTGCCTCGGGCACGTAGCCCTGCGAGCGCAGGCGCTCGTCGACGGCGCGCGACCAGAACTCGAGGTTGCCGCGCAGGCGGTTGCGCTCGGAGCGCACGGCCACCACGACGCCCTCGGCGTTGGTGGCGCGGTAGTCGAAGTCGTCGTTGTCGTCGAGCTCGGCGAAGCCCGCGGGGGTGGTCATGTGGAAGCTCGCGCAGCCCCCGGCGCTCGCGCCCAGGGCCACGGTCAGGATCAGCGGAAGCACGCGGCGGTTCATGGTCGTCCTCGGTGGTGGGTGTCTGCGGTCACTCGCTGGTGTTGAGCAGGCGCTCGAGGCCCAGCCGGCGGAACCACTCCACCGGGAGGTCGATGGTGCGGCGCGGGGGCATCGCGGGGCCCGCGGCGACCGAGGGCTCGGGGCGCGCGTGCACGTTCACCGTCACGAGCGAGAAGCTCACGCGCGTCGAGAGGAAGCGCAGCCTGCCCTCGATGGTGTCGATCTCGCGGGTGATGCGCTCGAGCTCTCGCTCGACCTGCAGCGCGTCGGCCATCGAGCCCGCGCGCGCGAGGAACTCCTCGAGACGTCGCCGCACCGCGCGGAGGTTCTGCAGCCGCACCTCGAGGTCGCGGTACTCCTCGGAGACGTCCTGCGCGGCGACGGAGCGGTGGAGCACCTCGCCGAACTCCTCGACGCGCCGCAGGCTGTCGCGAAAGCGCGCCGAGGGGATGCGCACCTGCACGCTCGCGTCCGTGCGCCGCAGGAGGTAGCCGCCCATCGCCGTGGCCGCCTCGATGATGCGATCGATCGTGGCGACCACCTGCTCGCGCGGCGTCTGGATGTCGATGTCGGCCGTGTACACCAGCATCGGCGCGGGCGCCGCGGGCTGCTGCGCCGCGGGCTGCTGCGCCGCGGTCTGCTGGGCGCCCGTGTTGCCCGCGGGGCCCGTCGCGCCCGTGTTGCCCGCGGG
>JBDHVF010001108.1:0-2804 GCA_039809605.1 Polyangiales bacterium
CCGCGCCCGCGCGGAGCTCCAGCGCGCGCTCGGCGAATCGCTGCTCGTGACCGAGGCCGCGCCGGGCGTGGTGCTCGCGGTCGCCGCGGGCGCGCTCGACGCCGACGCCGCGCGGGCGCTGGCCGACCGCGCCGGGCAGCTCATGCTCCGCCGCGAGGCGCGCGCGGTGGTGTTCGACCTGAGCGGCCTCCGAGACCCCGACGCCGCCGCGGTCTCGGAGCTCTGGGCCGTCACCTCGTCGGCGCGCATGCTCGGCGCGCACGCCGTGGTCGTGGGCGACTCGCCCGCGCTCGCCGAGGCGCTCGACGGCGCGTCGACCGAGGGGGTGCGACGGGCCGCCACCCTCGCCGCGGGGCTCGAGCTCCTCGCGCGCGAGTGCGGCCTCTCGCTCGCGCCCGACCGGGGATGGCTCGCGTGGGCCTACGACCTCGTGCGCTCCGCGGGCCGCCGCGAGCGGTAGTGCGGCGGCCGACCGCACTGCGCGCGCGACCGGGATTGAAAGACTCGCGCGGCTGGTGCATTGGCGATCGCATGCCGATCGACCGACTGATCGAGGGACACCAGCACTTCGTCGAGACCTTCGCGAAGGCCGAGAGCGAGTACCTGCGCGCGCTCGCCGAGGAGGGGCAGCGGCCCGACACGCTGCTCGTGGGGTGCTCGGACTCGCGGGTGATCCCCGAGCTCATCACGGGCGCCGCGCCGGGGCACCTCTTCGTGGTGCGCAACATCGGCAACATGGTGCCGCCGTACGCGACGCAGAACATGACCGCCGGGGCGGCGCTCGAGTACGCGATCGACAAGCTCGGCGTGCAGCACGTGGTGGTGCTCGGGCACTACGGCTGCGGCGCGATGGCGGCGCTGCGCGACCTCTTCGGGCCCGGCGGGGCGGCCGCGCAGGGCCCGCTGCCCGACACGCCCCTGGTGACCTGGCTCCGGTACGCCGAGGCGTCGTACCACGAGGCCGTCGAGAGGGGCGCGCTCGACACGGGCGCGTGGCTCGACACGCTCGTCGAAGAGAACGTGCTCCAGCAGCTCGCCCACGTGATCGAGTACCCGGTGGTGCGCGCGGCGGCCGAGCGCGGCGAGCTCAAGCTGCACGCGTGGACGTACGCCCTCGACGAGGCGCGGCTGTACTTCTTCGACGCGCGCACGCGGTCGTTCGAGTCGAGCGAGGTCGCGCCGCAGACCCGCGCCGCGGGCCAGATGACCCTCGACGAGATCGAGCGCGAGGACCACGTGCGCTGACTACCAGAAGCGCCGGAGGGCCGCCGCGATGGGGGCCGCGAGGCGCGCGAGCTTGCCGGCGCCGATGCGCATCTGCGCGAAGGGCTCGAAGGGGTCGGCCACGAGGTCGCGCCGCACCTCGAGGCAGAGCGTGCGGCCGGGCCACGCCGAGGCGTGCCGCCACGCGAGGGTGCTCGGGTGCATGGGGTAGGTCGCGCTGTCGGCGACGGCGATCCCCAGCGCGTCGAGCGCGTCGCGAAGGGCCTCGACCACGGGCTCGGGGGCGAGCGAGGCGCCGTCGACCGCGCGCCCGATCACGTCGAGCTCGGGGCGCAGCGGCCAGGTGGGCTCGACCTCGGGCTGGTACGCGCGGCGCAGGTTCGTGACGATGTGCTCGTCGACCTCGACGTCGACCGAGCGCGGCGCGTACGTGTGGAGCATGAGCATGGCCCCCGCGGGCATCACCTGGTCGACCGCGGCGCTCACCGCGGCCGCGTAGGCCTCGTGGCGCGCGAGGAGCAGCGCGCGGTCGTCGGGGTCGGTCACCCAGGGCATCAGGCCCGGCGTGACCTTCGCAGACTTGAACTCCTCGGGCGACGCGTCGACGCGGCGGTTGCAGTCGATGAAGGTGCGCGGCACGCGGCAGCGCAGCACGGCCGCCGAGCGCGTCGGCGCGTCGGCGACGAAGCGCGCGGCCACGGCGTCGGCGAGCTCGGGCGCGCCCGCGTCGGTGTTGACGTGAAAGAAGTCGACGAGCCCCTCGGGCATGGGGCTCTTGAGCAGCGCGCGCAATGCGGTGAAATCCTCGGTGCGCGTCGCGCCGTGGGGGATCTCGACCACGAGGTCGGGCGCCGCGTCGTCGCTGGCCCGCGCGCCGCGGACCACGTGGGCGTCGAGCACGCCGGGGATCGAGGTGAAGGGTTTCATCGGGCTCCTGCCCGGAGGGATACACGATCCGCGCCCGGCCGCGCGAGCGCTACCGGCCGACCACCGCGCGCACGAGCCGCGAGAGCGAGGCGCGCTGGAGGTTCATCGACGCGTCGACGAGCCAGACCGCGTCGCCGTCGTGGGCCAGCAGCACGCCGCGGTGCGCGCACGCGTCGTCTTCGACCACCCAGCCGTCGGGCGAGCGGACGAAGAGCGCGTGGCCCTCGTCGTTGCGGCACGCGGGCGGGAGCAGCCCCGACTGCGACTGCGACCCCGAGGCCACGAGCGTGTCGCCCGAGAACGCCGCCCAGCGCGCCACGAAGGGCACCGCGGTCACGGCCCACGAGCGCCCGCCGTCGGTCGAGATCAGGCCCTCGCCGCGCTGCAGGATCGCGACGCGGCGCTCGCCGTCCCACGCGAGCACCGACGCCGCCGCGTTGCGACGGAACGCGGGGTCGTCGGGCGCGGGCGGCGACGGCGCGCGGGTGAAGGTCGTGCCCGCGTCGTCGGAGCGCCAGAGCGCGCGCGCCTGGTCGAGCGCGAGCACCGAGGGCCCGCGCAGCGCGGCGGCGACGACCACGGGCCGCTGGGGCGACGAGCCCGCGAGCGCGACGGGGGCCATGGGCGCGACGCCGAAGCGCGGCTCCCACAGC
>JBDHVF010001109.1:0-2802 GCA_039809605.1 Polyangiales bacterium
GCCGCGCCGAGCGTGAGGGCCACGCGGCGCCCGAGGGCCGCGCCGCCCGTCGAGAGCGCGATGCCGGCCTTCACCGCCGTGTTGGTCACCGACGCGAGCACGATGGTCGTCGCGGCCGTGCCCGCGGGCACGCCGCCCCGGTGCAGCTCCGCGGCCGAGAGGGTGATGGCGTCGACGTCCGTGAGGCCCGCGAGCACCGCCGACGCGTACAGCCCCGCGGCGCCGAGCGCCTTCTGCGCGGCCTTGGCCACGAGCAGCACCACCGCGTACACGAGCCCGAAGGTGAACGCCTGGCGCAGCTCGAAGGGGTTGCGCAGCGTCGCGCCCTCGCCCTCGCCGCCCTGCGCCTCGTCGTCTCGCGCCCTGCGCGCGAGCCACCACGACGCGCCGAGGCCCACGGCGGCCATGGCGCCGAGCGACGGGGCGATCGAGGCGAGCAGCGGGCGGTCGACCGCGGCGACCACGGCCAGCACGCGCGCGAACATGATCGAGCACGCGGCCGTGATCGCCACGGCGCAGTGCGGGGCGATGCGGGCGTCGTCGCGGGCGCGCCCCGCGTAGGTGAGCGTGACGGCGGTCGACGACGCGAGGCCCCCGCGCACGCCCGCCACCAGGATGCCGCGCGCCGCCCCCACGAGCCGCGCGGCGGCGTAGCCCGCGAAGCTCACGCCCGCGATCAGCACGATCATCTCGCCGACCTTGAAGGGCGAGAGCACGTCGAGGGGCCCCCAGGTCTCGCGCGGCAGCACCGGCAGCACGACGAGCGCGAGGATGACGAAGCGCGCCGTCGCGGAGACGTCCTCGTTCGAGAGGCGGCTGGCGAAGCGGTGGAGCGCGTCTTTGAGGGCGAGCAGCGTGAGCGCCGCGGCCGTGGCCGCCCCCACGAGCAGGTGCCGCGACGCGGTCTCCATGAGCCCGTGCATCGCCGCGAGCGCGCCGAGCGAGAAGGCCACGAGCGCGGCGACCTCCGACGAGACGCCGAGCTCGTCGCGCGCCGAGCTGCGCACGTGCGAGACGGTGACGAACGCGGTCACCCCGGCGAGCAGCGCCGCGAGCAGCCACCCCCCGGCCACCGGCCGCGCCAGCGCCCCGAGCGCCCCGAGCAGCGAGATGAGCGGGAACGTGCGGATGCCCCCGAACTCGGCCTCGTCGCGCCCTTGCGCGCGCTGCTGGCGCTCGGCGCCGAGAAGCAGGCCCGCGGCGACGGCCACCGCCAGCGACGCGAGCGCCTCGCGGAAGGTCATGGCGCCATGGCACCACACCCTCACGGACCGCGCACGCGCCATCTCCCCCCCGAACGCGATTGAAATGGCCCCCGGGTGCGTGCAGAGAATCCCCCGCGCATGGACCTGCTCCTCCGCGGCGGCACCCTCGTCACCTGCGACCCCTCGGACCGGGTGTTCGAGGGCGACCTGCTGATCTCGGGCGGGCGCATCCGGGCGCTCGGCCCCGACGCGCGCCGCGAGGCCCGCGGGGTCGTGCACGCCCTCGACGCCCGCGGGTGCGCCGTGATGCCGGGGCTCGTGCAGGCCCACGTGCACCTCTGCCAGGTGCTCTTTCGCGGCATGGCCGACGACCTGCCGCTGCTCACCTGGCTGCGCGAGCGCATCTGGCCCCTCGAGGCCGCGCACGACCCGGCGTCGCTCCGGGCCAGCGCCGACCTCGGGCTCGTCGAGCTCGTGCGCGGCGGCACCACCACCGTGCTCGACATGGGCACCGTGCACCACCACGACGCGGTCTTCGAAGCCCTGCGCGACGCGGGCCTGCGCGCGGTCTCGGGCAAGACCATGATGGACGCGGGCGACGCCGTGCCCGACGGCCTCCGCGAGCGCACCGACGAGAGCCTGCGCGAGAGCGACGCGCTCTGCCGCCGGTGGCACGGCACCCACGACGGCCGCCTGCGCTACGCGTTCTCCCCGCGGTTCATCCTCTCGTGCACGCGGGAGCTCCTGCGCGAGACCGCGCGCCTCGCCCGCCGCCGCGGCGCGCTCCTCCACACGCACGCCGCCGAGCACCCCGACGAGCGCGCGGCGGTGCAGGCGCTCATGGGGGGCGACGACGTCGACGTGCTCGCCTCGCTCGGCATCGCGGGCCCCGACGTGGTGCTCGCCCACGGCGTGCAGCTCACGCCCGCGCAGCGCCGTCGCGTGGCGAAGGCGGGCACGCGCGTGTGTCACTGCCCCAGCGCCAACCTGAAGCTCGGGTCGGGCGTGGCGAAGGTGGCCCGCATGCGCCGCGCGGGCGTGGTCGTGGCGCTCGGCGCCGACGGCGCGCCCTGCAACAACAACCTCGACGCGTGGGTCGAGATGCGCCACGCGGCGCTGCTCGCCAAGCGCCTCGGAGACACCACGGCCATGCCCGCGCGCGACGTGCTGCGCATGGCGACGATCGACGGCGCGCGCGCGCTGGGGCTCGACCGCGAGGTGGGCTCGCTCGAGGTGGGCAAGCGCGCCGACGTGATCGCCGTGGCCCTCGACCGCGCCCACGCCGAGCCCGGCGGCGGCCCCGTGGCCCGGCTGGTCTACAGCGCGCAGGCCAGCGACGTGCAGCACGTCGTCGTCGACGGGCGGGTGCTGATGCAGTTCCGCCGGCTGCGCACGCTCGACGAGCCCGAGGTGCTGGCGCGCGCCCGCGACGAGGCCCGCAAGGTCGCCGCCCGCGCGGGCGTCGCCGTCGCGCCGTAGGGCGGTGCTCCGACGCGTCGGGTACGGTCGAGAGAAGGACGTCGCCCTCGACGTCGCCAGTACGCGCCGAAGACCCTGCCGCGCCAGCGGCGGGGCGCGACCGAGACGTCGTCGGTAC
>JBDHVF010001110.1:0-2802 GCA_039809605.1 Polyangiales bacterium
CACACCTCGTCGGCGCGCGCGCCGGGCGCGAGCTGCACGATCGCCTCGTCGCCGACGTACGCGTGAAACGTGTGCCGTCCCGTGTGCACCCACGCGCCCTCGAGGCGACGTCCCCGCTCGACGCGCGAGGTGCCGTCGAACTCCACGCGCAGCTCGCGCCCGCGGTCGGTGTACGTGCGCGAGGGGGCGACGGTCTGCGCGAGCGAGAGCGACGGCGCGGCGACGAGCAGGGCGACCCACGCCGCGCGGCGCGCGCGCCAGGGCGAAGCGATTGACATGCGCGCAGTCTAATCTAGTGTGCCCGCGCCACGCGACGGCGTCGGGCGAGCGCCACTCCCCGCTCACGCAGCGCGTGCATGATCGTTCGCTCATCCACCGGAGACATCATGGTTCGCTCTCGACTGTTCGCGCACGCGAGGAGGCCGCTCGGGCCTGTCGCGCTCTGCGCGCTCCTGGCCTCGATGGGTTGCGGTTCGAACGCCGGCGGGCCTGCGCCCGGAGACGCTGCGGTGAGCGGTGATGCGCCGATGGCCGACGCCTCCGACGCGGCGCCCGAGGCCGCGGCCGACGCGCCGCCGGCCGCGCGGTGCATGGCGACGACGGTGCCCTGCCAGGACGAGTCGATCCAGCGGCTCGGGCTCTTCGACACGGTGAACCCCGCGACCGTCACGCAGGTGTCGATGGAGGACGGGGTGTTCGTGCACGAGGTCGACGCGACGGGCGGGGGCATGACGCCGACGCGGTCGTTCGTGTACGCGCGCTTCACGCCCACGGGGCTCGAGAAGGTGAACCTCTCCGACGAGGACGCGCTCACGTCGCTCGACTGGGACATCGCCTTCCGGCGCTTCATCATCCGGGTGAACAGCGGCGTGTCGGGGCCGTCGTGCGTCCAGGCCGCGCGCACGGCGCCTCGCACCGACTTCGGCGCGCTCTCGGAGGTGCCCTCGGGGCTCACGTACCGCACCGAGGAGTACCTCACGCCCTCGTGCGACCTGGTGCCCGACGGCAGCGGCCTCGGCTCGCCGAGCACGGCGCTCTCGAGCTTCTGGACGTACTCGGGCTGCGTGCACATGAGCGGCAACGTCTACGTCGTGCGGCTGCGCGACGGGCGCGCGGTCAAGCTCCAGGTGCTCTCGTACTACTCGCCCGCGGCGCAGCAGCAGTGCGACGACATGGACTCGCTCCCCACGCCGAGCGGCGCGGGCCACGTGAGGATCCGGTGGGCGCCGCTCGGGGGCTGACCCCGGGCCGCCTCGCGACCTCGCTCTGCGCGTGCGCGCTCGTCGCGTCGTGCGGCGACGCGGAGCCGCTCGGGCACGCGGCCGCGGCCATCAGGCCCGACCAGCCCGGCCTCGGCCCGCCGTCGTTCGACCCGACCGAGCGCGTCGAGACCTTCGCGTCGCGCGGCGGCACCTTCGTGATCCACTACACGCGCGCGGGGCGCAACGCGGTGCCCGCGGCCGACGCCGACGGCAGCGGCACGCCCGACTACGTCGAAGAGACCGCCGAGGTCTACGACCGCGTGCTGGCGTTCTACCGCGACGTGCGGGGCTTTCACGCGCCGCCGAGCGACGTGGCCGTGCGCGACGGCAACGGCGGCGACGGGCGCTTCGACGTGTACCTCGTCGACTTCGCGGGCCGCGCCGACGGGGCCTTTCGCCGGGAGCAGTGCGACCCCGCGCGAGACGTCACGTGCCCGGGCTACATGCTCCAGGAGAACGACTTCACGGGCTACTCGTACCCGTCGACGCGGGTGGGCACGACGGTGCTCTCGAGCCACGAGTTCTTTCACGCGGTGCAGGCGGGCTACGACGTGCGCCGCGGGCCGATCCTCGAGGAGGCCACGGCGGTGTGGGCCACCGAGCAGTTCGACCCGTCGCTGCGCGACTTCGAGGGCTTCGTCAACGGCTACCTCTCGCGCCCCGACCGCTCGCTCGACCAGGTGCAGACCGGGCCCGTCGACGCGTTCTCGTACGGCGCGGCGATCTTCTTTCAGTTCCTCACCGAGCGGCACGACGCGGCGGTGGTCTCGCGGCTGTGGACGGCGTGCGGCATGGACGACGGCTCCGCGGGCTGGCTCGACCTGCTCGACGGCGTGCTCCAGCGCGACTACCGCTCGAGCTTCGCCGCGGAGTACGCCGAGTTCGCCGTGTGGAACCTCTACACCGGCGCGCGCGCCAGTCCCCGCCGCGCGTACGCCAACGGCGCGCAGTACCCGCTGGTCGCGACCACGCGCGCGACGCTCCCGTTCGGCGACAACCAGGTGCGGCTCTTTCACGCCGCGACGCGGTACTACTCCGCCACGCCGGGCGATCGGACAGCGATCACGGCCGCCCTCGTGCCGCCGCCCGGCGCCGCCGCCGACGCGCTCGAGGGCCTCGAGCTGCGGGTCGCGGTGCGGCGCGCGAGCGGGCTCGACGAGCCACGCCGGCTGGCGAGCCTCACGGCGGGCACCGACACGGTCGACACGCGCGGCGCGACGGAGGTGATCTTCGCGCTGAGCAACGTCGGCACGGGCGGCCCGAGCCGCACGCCGGGGCTGTGCCTCGGCGGCCCCGACGAGGTCGCGGCGTGCCGCGCCATGCTCGATCCGTCGTCGGACGCGGGCGCGACGACAGACGCGGCGACGGACGCGGGTGACGGGGCCGGGGACGCGAGCGCGGACGCGGCGGTCGGGCCGACGGCTCCGAGCGAGGGCGGGTGCGACGCGCGCCCGCGCGGCGGTGGCGCGGCGGCGTTCGGCGCGTGGGTGATCGGTCTCGCGTGCACGCTGCGGAGGCGACGGCGGCGGGCGCGCGGTCG
>JBDHVF010001111.1:0-2801 GCA_039809605.1 Polyangiales bacterium
TCCTCGTCGCGCTCGCCCCGCTCGGCGCCGCGACGCGCGTGCCCCTCGCCGAGGTGCGCCTCCACAAGCCCGTGAAGGTCCGCGCGCTCGTCGCCGCGCTCCAGGGCTGCGCGCGGGCGCCGCGCTCGTCGCGCCCCCCCGAGGCGCACCCGCCCCGCATGAGCCACCTGCGCGTGCTGCTCGTCGAGGACAACGCCGTCAACCAGCGCGTCGCGCGGCAGATGCTGAAGCTGCTCGGCGTCGTGCCCGACATCGCGGGCAACGGCGTCGAGGCGGTCGAGTCGTTCGAGCGCCAGGCGTACGACATCGTGCTGATGGACATGCAGATGCCCGAGCTCGACGGCATCGAGGCGACCGCGCGCATCCGCGCGATCGAGGCCGCGCGCGGCGCGCCGCGCACCCCCATCGTCGCGCTCACGGCGGGCGCGATGAAGGCCGACCAGGAGCGCTGCCTCTCCGCGGGCATGGACGGCTACGTCTCCAAGCCCTTCAAGTTCGGCGACCTCGTGAGGGTGCTGCGCGCGGTGGCCGACGCCCGCGGGGCCGCGTCGGCTACGGCGCGATGATCTCGATCGCGCCGAGGTCCACCGAGCGGTCGGACTCGGCCGCGGGCGAGGGGGCGAGCCTCGCGCCGGGCGCGTCGGCCTCGACGGCGAGGCGCACGCGCACCCGGGTGGGCCGCACGTCGCGCTCGACCACGAGCGTCACGTCGTCGCGCAGGCGCTCTCCGGGCACCCACGCCGTCGTGGGGTAGTGGCCCTGCACGGGGGCGTGACGGCCGTGGAAGTACGGCGAGATGCCCTGGCCGTCTTCGGGCACGAAGAACACGTGCAGCCAGTAGGGCTCCTCGGTGCGGCGCAGCACGCGGAGGTAGAGCGTCATGCGCACCGACGCGCCCACGGCGACGCGCCGGCTCGGCAGGTCGAGGCCCGCGAGCTCCACCACGTCGCCGAAGCGCACGCTCATCGGCACCTCGGGCGACGGGGGCGCCGCGAGCCTCGCGGCCTCGACGAGGCGCGCGCTGCGGTTGGCGTCGGCGCCCTCGGCCCACGCGAGCAGCCGGTCGCGCATGCGCGCGGCCACGTCGCGGCGCTCGTCGAAGAGGTTGCGCAGCTCGCCGGGGTCGCGCGCGGTGTCGAAGAGCTCCCAGCTCCCGCGGCGCGTGTCCCAGATGAGCTTGAAGGGCGGCGCCCACAGGGCCTTCTGCTCCATGGGAAAGAGCCCGTCGGGCGTCACCTCGGCGAACACGTGCTCGCGCCACGCCGGGCCCACCACGGGCATCGACGGGTCGAGCAGCGGGGGCACCAGGCTCCGCGCGGCGACGGGCGCCGCGGGCCGCAGCCCCGCGAGGTTGAGGAGGGTCGGGTGCAGGTCCATGAGCGACGCGAGGGCGGCGCGGGGGCCCGGCGCGACGCCCGGCGCGCGGATGATGAGCGGCACGCGCGTGGCTTCGTCGTGCAGGTCGAGCGAGTGGTGCCACACGCCGTGCTCGTTGTGGCCCTCGCCGTGGTCGCCCATCAACACCACCACCACGGGGCGGCCGGGGCGCCTCGCGCGGTGCGCCTCCACGGCGTCGAGCACGCGCTGCGCGGCGAGGTCGGCGCGGGCGACCTCCTCGTCGTAGCAGTCGACCATGTCGTGGCCGAAGTCCCTGGGCTCGGTGAGGTCGCGGTAGGGCTCGTGGGGCTCCATGAGGTGCACCCACGCGAACCACGGCACGTCGCGCCCGGCGCGCGCGCGGATCCACGCCGCGGCGGCGTCGACGGTGGGCGCGACTTCGTCCTTGAGCCCCTGCGCCTCGCGCACCTCGTCGAAGCCCTGCAGGAAGCCCCGCGTGTGCCCGAAGTACTCGGAGTTGTTGAACATGGCCGTCGCGTAGCCCGCCTCGCGCAGCAGCTCCGCGAGGGTGACGTTCTCGGGCTCGAGCGCGGGGAACTGGTTGTCGTCGCCCCACGCGACCTGCGAGGCGTAGCGGCCCGTCCACACCGACGCGAACGAGCGCAGCGATCTCGGCGACGTGCACCACGCGTTGGTGAAGCGCGCGGCGCCCGCGGCGAAGGCGTCGAGGTGGGGCGTGGTCGGGCGGCGGTAGCCGTACGCGCCCATGTGGTCGGGCCGCAGCGCGTCGATCGAGAGCAGCAGGATCGACGGCTTCACCGCGTACTCGGGCGGCGCGGGGGCGAGGGCGCCGTCGCCGTCCTCGACCCGTGGCACCGCGTCGCGGCCGGTGCAGTTCTCGTCGACGCCGTTGCCGGGCGCGTCGTAGGCCGTGGGGTGGACGCGCGCG
Organism: Polyangiales bacterium; assembly: GCA_039809605.1. Lineage (GTDB taxonomy): Bacteria > Myxococcota_A > Polyangia > Polyangiales > CAISKJ01. The sequence continues at coordinate 2,288 of JBDHVF010001111.1, forward strand.
TCGAGGTCGTCGCAGTCGCCGCCGTGAAAGGCCGCGCTGTAGCCGTCGCCGTCGAGGTCGACGGCGCGCTGAAAGAGCCGGGTGACGTGGCGCGAGAGCACGCTGCGCTGAAAGACCGCCGAGGCCACCGCCTGCCGCGACCCGAAGGTGAGCGCCGAGGTGACGAAGGCCGCGAGCGCCGCCGCGCCCACGGCGCCGAGCGCGCGCCAGCCGAGGGCCCTGCGCGCGCGGTGGCGCCACACGCCGAGCGCGACGAGGGCCGCGAGGTTGCCGGCGATGAGCGCGAGCTCGATGGCGGCGGCGCCCACGTCGGCGTAGCGCATCCACGCGTCGTTGGCGCGCAGGAAGCGGGCCGTGTGCGCGGCGAGCGTGGCGAGCGCGGCGAGGCCCACGGTGCCGGGCGAGGCGAGGGGGCCGAGCGCGCGCAGGGCCCGCGCCACGAGGGCGGCGAGCAGCACGGCGCGGGCGCCCGCGGCGGCGACGAAGGCGAGCGCGCCGAGCGTGACGGCGAGCG
>JBDHVF010001112.1:0-2798 GCA_039809605.1 Polyangiales bacterium
GGCCGCCTTCGTGGAGGTCATGGCTCAACATGAAGTTCTCCGCGAAATATTCGGGGTAATTTGAGGGGATGCCTCAGCACGCCACCGCCTCGCTGTCGGAGCGCGGTCACGCCACCGGGTGAACTGGCGGCTTTGTCCAAGTCGATCGCGCGCCGGGGGAGTGCGCGCGCGGCGAGCGGTCGGGGAGCGATCATGCGCGACTGCGACGGCCGCGGCGAAGCCCGTCGTCACCGGCCCGTGGCGGCGCGCGCCGTAGGCGGCCGCGGGGTCGCGGGCGCGTAACGATCGGGGACTTCACGCCGACGTCGGAGCTCTGGCCGTTGCTAGGGGTCTACCAGGAGCCGCCCGGACGACGACCGCAGGCTCGCGATCTGGCTCGCCAGTGCGCTCTCGACGTTGGCCTGTGTGGAGAGCAGGCCGGAGCCGAACGAAGCGCGCAGCGCCGTGTCGCACGCCATGTTGGGCACGACGCGGGCGCGCACCACCTCGAAGTCGAGTTGAGCGATGGCGCGAACGATCAGTTGTTCGAGGCACAAGACCCGGCCGTCCAGTCGCGCGGCAACGGCGGACGCCGACGGTGTTGTGGTGAGGGCGGCGAGACATCGTTTGTCGCCGGTCACGAGCACCGAGTCCGGCTGACGCGATGCGTACGAGATGAGGAGCAGCTCACCGTCGTCCAGGTTCTGGATCGAGGCCATGGCCGCCACGTCCTCGTCCGGGGCGTTCGGGACCGCCGCGGTGCGCTCGCAGAACGCCAGGATGTCGTTCACCTTCTGCTCGGTCAACCGTGCGACTGCTTTCGCACGCTTTTTGAGGTACCGCCACTTCAGCGTGGGGAGGATGCGAAGCCCCGACGCGGGCACGCCAAGCAACCCCGGCAGGTCCGGCAGCAGATCCACTGCCGTCAGTTTGTCGACGATGTCGTTGTCGACGATCGCGAGGGAGATCACGGCGTCTCGGAGATATCGGGCTCAGCGAGCGTCACGTGCGCGACGAATTCCGCGGCGTCGGACGGCAGTTCGCTCCAGTCGAGTTGCTCGGCGAACTTGCGCCGCACGAGGCCGATCGCATCCGAAGCCGGGTCGAGATGCTTGAGCGCCGCGTTGGCCACGGCGAAGAAGCCGCTCCCCATGGTGTGCGCGTAGTTCAGCACGATGTGGCCCGGATCGATGCCCTTCTCCCGGCCGATGCGCTGCGCTTCGGAGGCGAGGGTCGCCGCATTGGGCCACCGGTCGGCCGCACGGACGCGGTAGTCGGGCTGCCCGGTGATCAGTTCCAGCGCAAAGCGGTTTGCGTCGACCTCCTCGTCGTCGCCCGAGGTGTCATCGAGGCCCGTGGCGCTGATGACGTTGTCCACGAGCGCGCTCCCATCGCCGACGTGGCCGAGATTGATGTGCCCGAGTTCGTGGGCGAGGACGAAGAGGAGATAGGCCGATGCGCTTCGCCCGTCGAAGACCACAGCGACGTGGCGACCGTTGGCGTTGACGGCGAGTCCGTGAAGTTTCTTGGCTTTGGGCGGCAACCTCGAAATGTGCATGACGACAATCCCGGCCGACCAGCAGTAATCGAGCAGCCCTTCGAGATCCACGCACGGGCGGTCGTTCTTGATGTACTCGCGGATCTCGGCTGCATTTTTGAGCGGCGCCATCGAGGGCGCCGGAGCGCCCAGGGCTGCGAAGCGTGCGGCCTGAATAGCGAGGGCAGCCGTGGCACTGCATTCCTCCGGCGAGGTGCCTCGCGTCGCGGTCTTGAACTTCACCAGCGGGCGCGCCGCGTGAAGCACCGCGCCCTCGCCGGATCGGAGCGACGCGTAGTCCAAGCCAAGACGGCGCGCGATGATGAGCAACGCCTCCGTGAAACCGGCCGGCGCTTCTGCCGCCTGATCATCCCACCACGAGGGCAGGACTACGTCCCGAACGTACTTTTTCGGGTACCCGATCTCACTCAGGCGCGAGTAGAGGTGGGTCATGGGGGTGGATGGTTGCGGCACGGCATCCTCCTACACCGCAAGATATAAGGTGTTCAAGAGGACTTCTCCAGCCCCACCGTGACATATCTCGGTGGGCGCGTATCACCGGCCCCGTGGCCGACGAACGAGTCGAATCCGAGTCTGCACTTCGCGACGAGATCGCGGCGGCGGGTGCTGCCGTGGAGGTCGCGAAGCGAGCCCTCGCGGTGGCGGTCGTCGCCCGTGATCTCGGTGAGCGCGCTGTGCAAGAGCCACTCGCCGCGGAGCATGGCGTCGAGGAGCAACGGCACCGCGGGCGCACCCATCGCGACCATGGCGCGGTACGCGGGGTGCGTCTTCATGCGATTGCTCGCGGACGAGACGAGGGTGGCCTCGCGCCACTCCGCGAGGAGCGACGCGAAGCGTGCGCGGTCGGCGGCCGACGGCATGACCGAGACGGCGGCGCCCGCGGCGTGGTGGCCGTTACGGCGATGTGGGCGGTGGGTTGCGGCCATGATCCGACCCGCAGTCTACCGTCGACGCCCTGAAAAACAAGCTGGCGGGCGCGTGGCAGCGCGGCGTGAGGCGGTACTTCCTCGCGATGGTGCGCGAGTGCGAGCGCACCCTGGACGTGGCGCCGCGGGTGCTCCCGACGAGGTGGGCCGCAGTGCTGGAGCTCTACGGCATGCGACGAGCACGAACACCCGCGCGATCGTGCTGCCCTGCGTCTTTTTTCGCGTGCCGGTTGGCACCGTCTACGATCCGCAGCGGAGGTGCGCGCGTCGGCCCATCGTGAACGCTGAAATCGGCGCATCATGAACAGCGAAATCGGGATCATGAACACCGAGAT
>JBDHVF010001113.1:0-2797 GCA_039809605.1 Polyangiales bacterium
AGCGCGGGTGAAACGCGCAGCCGGGCGGAGGCCTCATGGGGCTCGGCACGTCGCCCTGTAGCACGATGCGCGCGCGCTTCTTCTCGGGGTCGGGCACGGGCGCGGCGCTGAGCAGGGCTCTGGTGTACGGGTGCTTCGGGTCGCCGTAGAGCGAGGGCGAGGGGGCCGTCTCGACCACGCGCCCGAGGTACATCACCGCCACGCGGTGCGAGACGTACTCGACCACCTTCAAGTCGTGCGCGACGAAGAGGTACGCGAGGCCGAGCTCGTCTTGAAGGTCCTTCAAGAGGTTGACGATCTGGGCCTGGATGGAGACGTCGAGCGCGCTCACGGGCTCGTCGGCCACGATGAACCGCGGCTCGACCGCGAGCGCGCGCGCGATGCCCACGCGCTGCCGCTGTCCGCCCGAGAACTCGTGCGGGTAGCGGGCGGCCTGGTCGGGGCGCAGCCCCACGCGCTTGAGCAGCGCCTCGACCTTCGCCTCGCGCTCGCTCGCCGACGACGCGAGGCCGTGGATGTCGAGCGCCTCGCCCACGATGTCTCTCACGCGCATGCGCGGGTCGAGCGAGGCGTAGGGGTCTTGAAAGATCATCTGCATGCGACGTCGCAGCGGGCGCAGCGCGGGCTGCGGCGTGCGCGTGATGTCTTCGCCGTCGAAGAAGATCGCGCCGCCCGTCGGGTCGATGAGCCGGAGCACCGTGCGCCCGAGCGTGCTCTTGCCGCAGCCCGACTCGCCCACCAGCCCCAGGGTCTCTCCGGGCGCGACGGAGAGCGACACGCCGTCGACGGCCTTCACCGTGGCCCGCTTCGCGAAGAGCCCGCGGGTCACGTCGAACCACGTGCGCAGGTCGCGCGTCTCGACGAGGGCGTCGCTCACGCGCGGTCCTCGAGGTGGCAGCGCACGAGGCGGCCGTCGGCGGCGGAGCGCAGCGCGGGCTCTTCGAGGGCGCAGCGGTCGAACGCGTCGCCGCAGCGGTCGCGGAAGCGGCACCCGCCAGGCAGCGCGCGCAGGTCGGGCACCACGCCGGGGATGGTGGGCAGGCGCCGGGCCTTGCTGTTGTCTCCGTAGCTCGGCACCGAGCGCAGGAGCCCGCGGGTGTACGGGTGCTTCGGGCCGCGGAAGAGGTCTCTCACCGGCGCGCGCTCGACCACGCGGCCGGCGTACATCACCACGACCTCTTCGGCGAAGTCGGCCACGAGGCCGAGGTCGTGCGTGATGAGCATCACGGCCATGCCGAGCTTGTCGCGCAGGCCCGCGAGCAGCTCGAGGATCTGCGCCTGGATCGTCACGTCGAGCGCGGTGGTGGGCTCGTCGGCGATGAGGAGCTTCGGCTCGCACGCGAGGGCCATGGCGATCATCACGCGCTGGCGCATGCCGCCCGAGAGCTGGTGGGGGTAGGCCCTCGCCCTCTCGGCGGGCGAGGGGATGCCCACGAGCGCGAGGAGCTCGACGGCGCGCGCCCACGCCTCGCGCTTCGGGCGCTTCTGGTGCAGCACGATGCTCTCGATGATCTGGTCGCCGACGGTGTAGACCGGGTTGAGGGAGCTCATGGGCTCCTGAAAGATCATCGCGATGCGCGCGCCGCGGACCTTGCGCATCTCGGGCTCGGGCAGGGCGAGGAGGTCGGAGCCTTCGAAGAGGATCTGTCCCGAGGCGATGCGGCCGGGCGCGAGGATGAGCCGCAGGATCGAGAGCGAGGTGACGCTCTTGCCGCAGCCCGACTCGCCGACGACCGCGAGGGTCGAGCCCGCGGGGATGTCGAACGAGACGTCGTCGACCGCGCGCAGGAGCCCCGCGTCGGTGCGGAACTCGGTCACCAGGTTGCGCACGGAGAGCAGCGGCTCGGTCACGCGGCGCACGATGGTCGAAGACGCGCGCTGGGACAAGTCTTCACGGAGAGCGGGAGCAGCCGCGCGTGGCGGGCGCGCGCTCGGCGGCTTCGAAGCGGGACTCGATGCGGTCGCGGTCGCGCTCCATCTCTCGCTGAGCGCGCACCTCGCGGAGCATGGCCTCGAGGTCGCCCGCGTCGAGCGCGGAGGCGTAGCGCTCGAGCCTGCGCGCGCGCTCGTCGAGCAGGGAGCACAGGTCCGACCCGAGCGACTGCGCCCTGGGGTGCCGCGGGCGCACCGCCGCGCACGCGCTCGCGTTGGCGCGCGCCGCGGGGAGCACCAGCTCTCGGATGGTGCGCGCCGCGCCGCGAGGGTCGCGCGCCGAGTCCCTGTCGACCTCGGTGAGCAGTCGTATGATGCGGCCGTCTTCCGCGCGCACGGGCGTGAAGCCGCCCACGTCGGGCGGCGGCTGCAAGCACCCCCACGCGAGCGCCAGCAGCGCGGAAAACATCGCTCGTCGTGCGGGCTTCGTGACGCTCACGCGGGCGACGTTTACCTTGACACTGCGAAGATTGCGACGATAACGTCGCGCACGCCGCGCGAGCCGTTTCTGCCCGCGAAACAACGGCAATTCACGATCCCCCACCGCACCGATCAAGGGGCGCACGAGGCGCCTCACACCGCACGCAAGGAGCATGATCCCCGATGGCCGAGGAGAAGAAGAAGCCGGACCTGAAGGCTCGTCTCAAGGGAACGATGGCGGGCGCTCCGCCCGCGGCGACTTCGGAGCCCGCGCTCACTCCGCCGCCCTCGGTCGGTGACATCGCCCCACCGCCGGTGATGGCCCCGCCGGTGAGCGTCGACGTGCCCCCGATCGCGCCGCCTCCGGGCGCGACGGGCGTCGGCGACGACATCGCGGTGCCCGACTTCATCCGTCAGCAGATGGCCGAGAAGGCCGCCGCCGAGG
>JBDHVF010001114.1:0-2790 GCA_039809605.1 Polyangiales bacterium
ATCACCAAAACGCTTCTGCACTAGGGGTTTCGGAGAAACTGCCGGAGGCCAGACACAAAATACTTTACGCGACCCCGCAGAGCCGCGGCGCACCCGCGACGCCGTCAGCTCGCGCGGCAGCGCATCCGACGCAGTCGGAGAAATCAGCGTACTGACAGCGTCGCAACTGCGCCGCGGCTCTGCGGAGCCGCGGCTGGTCTCTCGCTGACAACGTCGCGATCGAACCGCCGCGCGCGAGCTGGCAGCGTCGCAACTGCGCCGCGGCTCTGCGGAGCCGCGGCTGCTCGCTCGCTGTGGGCGTGGTGATCGAACCGCCGCGCGCGTACTGACAGCGTCGCGAATGCGCCGCGGCTCTGCGGAGCCGCGGCTGCTCGCTCGCTGCCAACGTCGCGATCGAACTGCGCTTCGAGCGCTGGCAGCGTCGCGGGTGCGCCGCGTTGCGAGGGAGCCGGTTGCGCAACTCGTGGGTACCGCACCCGTCGGCGCAGCGCTCGAAATCGCGTCGGCGGCGCCACGAGTACGTCGCAGCTCGCGCGGCGCCGCGGCCGTCGTCACTCGCTGAAGCGCCGCATGTTCGCGAAGCGCTCGACGCCCTCCCACGCCGCGGGGTCGGTCGGCGACACGTCGGGCTCACGCCCCGTGAGCGCGCGAAAGTGCGACGCGTAGAGCGCCCCCACGCGCACGCGGGCGGCCTCTTCGGGCTCGCCGAGCGCCACCCACACCGACACGAGCACCGCCGTGCAGCGCGGAACCGCCTGCCGCGTGTGCGTCGGGTACCGCATGCACTGCGCCCTCCACGACGCCAGCGCGTTGGCTGCGTGAGAGGCGCGGCCCCACGGCGTCGCGAGCTCCGCGGGCGAGCGAGTGCGCCACGCGTCGGCGTCGAGCGCGCGCGCCGCCGACGCGAGGGCCGCGGGCGCCTCCTCGTCGCGCGCCCATCGAAGGAGCGTGTTGGCGAAGATCCGCGGGCGGTCGTCCTCCTCCATCGCGCCCTCGGCGAGCGCGTCGAGCGTCGACAGGAGCGTCGCCGCGAGCGCCTGGAGCTTCGGCAGCGTGTCGAGCGTGGCGTGGCTGGCGCGGAGCCCCGGCGGCATGGCAGGCGCCGCGCACTCTCGTCGCGCGCGTTCATGACGTCAAGCATCGGCGCCGGTGTGTGCGATGATCCGCCGCATGGCGACGCCGCGCGCGAAGAAGAGACCCACGGACGCTCCCACCTGGATCGGCGGATCGGTGCAGAGCGAGGCCTGGGCGTTCGACCCCGACGCCTACCGCCCCGAGCTCGTGCTGTGGGTGCGCGGCGACGAGGTGCTGGCGAGCGCGACGGTGCACCCCTCGGAGCGCGACGAGGCGCTCGGCGCGTGCCTGCGCGACGCGCTCGCGAAGTCGAAGACTCGCCCCGCCGCGGTGCGCGTCGCCGACGCGGAGGCCGCGTCCGTCGCGCGCGGGGTGCTGCGCGACGTGCCCGTGCGCGTGGGCGAGACCCCCGAGCTCGACGAGGTCGCGAAGGGGCTGCTCCCTCCCGCGAGCGAGGCCGAGGACAGCTACCTCGCGGGCGGGCGCGTCGACCCGTCGCTCGTGGGGGCGTTCTTCTCCGCGGCGGCGGCGGTGTTCCGCGCGGCGCCGTGGAGCGTGGTGCCCGACGACACGGTGCTCTTCGCCTTCGACGCGCCGTCGCTCGACGTGAGCGACGCGGCCGTGATCGTGGTCGGCCAGCGCAGTAGCGGGCGCGGCCTGCTGATGTTCGACGGCGTCGACGAGTACCTCGCGTTCGAGCGCGCGGCGGTCGAGGGAGACGATCGCGACCAGGGCGCCGCCCTCTTCGCGATCAGCTTCGCGGATGCGCTCTCGGAGCGCCGCGCCGCCGAGATCGCCGCGCACCGCTGGGAGCTCCCCATGCCGGGCCCGGTTCCCGTGGGCGCGCCGGTGATCGAGCGCTTCGAGCCCGACGGCACGCCGCGGCCGCTCGTGGCGCGAGACCTGCTCGTGGCCACCGCGCTCTGCCGCGTGTTCACCTTGCTCGCGGCCGAGCACCCGCAGCGGCTCGCCGCGAGCACGGGCCCCGCGGTGAGCGCGATCTTCCCCGCGCAGCGCCGGGGCAACGCGGCGATCTCGCAGCTCACGCTGCCGCACCCCGGCGCCGAGTCGTTCGAAGCCGCGATGGCGCCGCGGCGCGAGGTGAGCGCGCTCGTCAGGGATTTTCTCGCGTCGGAGGTGCGCGGCCGCGTGCCGGGCGCGTGGCGCGACGCGGCCGAGGCGCTCTCTCTCTCGCTGCTCGACGAGAAGCGCAAAGGCTCGGGGCCACGCTTCGACCGCTGGCCGCTGCGCCTCGTCGACGAGGCCATGGCGCGCGCGCTCGACGCGCTCGAAGACGCGCGCTCGCGGCGGCTCGCGATCGACGCGCTCGACCGCTTCTTCGCGTGGATGGAGGCCACCGGGCGCCTCACGCCCGCGCTCTCGGAGCGGCTCCACGAGCGCGCGAGGGCGGCGCTCGACGCCGCGGTCGAAGAGGCGGCGCCCGCCGAGAGCGACGACGAGACGGTCGACGGCGAGGCGCTGCCGCCGGGGCTCGCCGAGTGGGCGCGCGGCGCGATCCGCGACGCGAAGACGTAACGGCGCCGACGGCTTATACCAACCGCAGGTCAATCTGGCCGCTTTCGCGGAGCCCCCACCCAACGCTGCCGCGCGCCTTGGCGGAGCCCCCACTCGCGCAGCGGCGCGCCTTGGCGGAGCCCCCACTCGCGCAGCGGCGCGCCTTGGCGGAGCCCCCACCCCCGCTGCCGCGCGCCCCGC
>JBDHVF010001115.1:0-2782 GCA_039809605.1 Polyangiales bacterium
GACGACCACGCACTCGGACGACCATGACGCCTGCGCACGATCGGAAACACACCCGTCACGCGGGGGCGCGGCATGAGCGGGCGCGGAGAATATCTCGCCCCAGGAGACGGTTGAAGCAGACGTCAACTTTCTGCTACAGGAGCTCCCGTGCGGTCTCCGGGGCCCGACATCCAGCAGGCGAGCGACGACGTGCTCGCGGCCGTCGCGCGCGGCGAGAAGGTCTACGTCGAGGGCCCGGTAGGCTCGGGGCGCAATTCGCTCGCCCATCGGCTCCGCGCAGAGTGCAACGCCGTGTTGCTGGAGCTCCTGCCGCTTGGCGAGGTCGACGCGCCGGCCGCGGCGTTCGTCGAGCTGGCGTCGGAGCTGCCCCCCGCTGATCGCCCGAGGATGACGCGTGGAGGGGATGACGAGTACCACGCGCTCGCGACCACGATCGGCGAACGCCTCGCCGACGCGAAGCGTCTGGTGGTGGTGAGGCTCCCGGCGAGCTGGGGGAGCATGACGGAGCGGTCCAGCGGGCCCAACACCTCGACGCTCGACGCCCGCGCATGGTTCGAAGGGCTCGCGGCGGTCAAGGCCCCTCTGGTGGTCGTTGCGGATGCGGCCGTCTACCCGAAGGAACTCGGGCTGCATCGCTGGCAGATCGTTCGCCTGCCCGAACATCGCGTGCCGCTCGCGGCGCTCGAAGGCAGCGCGTGGGGTGAGTATGCGGCCGCGTTCGCGGCGCTGCGCGACGCAGTGGCCTCCAGTCGCGGGGAGTCGCCGCTGGTGTGGCGGCTGGCCGTGGGGGTTGTCGCGCTCGGGGGTGCGCCGACGCGTGCGGCCGCGCTGCTCGACGCAGCGCCTCCGATGCGGATGCTCGCCGAGGAGCTCGGTCGTCTCGTGGCGGCGAATGGTCAGCTCGCGGAGAGCGTCCGCGTCGCGCTCGCGATCCGGCGGCCGATGGACGCGGCAAGGCTCGTGTCGATCGTGGCGCCGCCGCAGGGACACGCGTCGCTCTTCACGGAGTGTATCGGGTACGGCGCCGGCGCGGTGCGGATCTCGGGGCCCGTGAGAGCCGCGCTCCTGGACGCGCTGGGCAACGTGGACCCTCCGAAGCGAACGCACAACGACCTCGCGGCTCACTATCGCTCGCTCGACGGCGCGCCGTCTCCCTGGGCGCTCGGCAGCGACGGCGTGCGTGCGTGGAGCGAGAAGGTGCACCACGTCGCGCGGAGCGGGGACGAGGGGGCGGCCGAGTGGGAAGCGCAGGAGCTCGTCGCGCCGGAGCAGTATTGGGAGCGTGCCCGCGCGCTGAGCTTCGCGAAGAGATATCGCGAGGCGGCGGGGCTCTACGCGCGATGCGTGGAATCGTTCCCCTCTGATGACTACGCGTGGCACTACCGCGGGTGGAACCTGCAACGCGCGCGCGGTCCTCGCGACGTGATCGAGCGCTCCTATCGCAAGGCGGTCGAACTCGCCCCGGAGAACCCGTGGTGGAACTCGCGGCTTGTCACGTTCCTGATCGAGGATGGGCAGCCGGGGCGAGCGCGCAGGGAATGGTTGGACGCGATCGCGCGCGTTGACGCAGACGGTGAGGATCTCGAGCGCTCGCCGTGGCTCGCGCTACACATGCACCGCTGGGTGTCGAAGGCATGGCTCGACGCGGGGCGTGCCGCCGCAGCGGCCGCGGTCCTGAGCACCGTGCCGACGAGACATCTCGATGGAGATGAAAGGCTTCGAGACGCCGCGCGACAGGCCGACGCCGCGAACCCGCGAACTGGCCGCGAGGACCCCGCCTGGCAGGAGTTCCTGCGTGACCTGCCGACGCGATGCGAAGTGGCGCCGACCCACGCGGACTACGTTCGCTCCACGTGGTCGTGGTTGCGAGAGATTGGCGGAGCCGAGCTTCCGATCCCGATGGCGCATCACACCGCGGACGGAGGGGGCGTTCAGCTTTGTTGGAGCTACGCCTCCGTGCTGCTCGAGGTCGAGGTCGACGCCGAAGGCGACGTGAGCTGGTTCGGACTCGATCGCGTCGCCAGCTCGAGCGAGAGCGGCGAGGGGCGCGAGGGCGCCGACGCGCTCCGTCCCTGGCTTCAACGGGTGATCGATGGCTGAGCGATACGCTGCGCTCCAGGACGACGCGTCGGTGTTCCGCACGACGCGCCCCGGTAGCGGCCACCTTCCGTCGGGGCACCGTCTCCCAATCCCCGAGTGGATCGAGCCCACGCAGGACGACATCGCCGAGGGGAAGAAGTCTGGCCGCCCGGCGGGGCTCTCGGTCTGGGAGTACCCGCCCGCCAATCACCGCGATGCCTGCCGTCATCGTGGGGCCAACCCGGCGGAACACCGCTCGTTCACGGTCAAGGTGGCCGTGGTTCGTTCGATCGCGAAGCACTTCGAGCGAGCCGTCGACGTGGTCGCCGACCCTGTCGAGTTCGACTCCGCGAACGACCACCACCAGCAAGTGCCCGAGGCCGAGCGCGAGACCTTCTGCCAGACGCTCGGTGCGCACTCACTCATCGAGGGCATCCGCCGCCCTGACGGAGCCTCGAAGAGCATCCACAGGACGTTCCGAGCGCGCCTCGCGGACGCGTTCGAAGAGCTGCCCGAGTCGTCGTAGCGCGCAACCGCGGGTGGGCTTCATGCCCCAGTCGCAGACGCCTGCGGTCCGGGTCGCAGACGCCTGCGACTCGGGTCGCAGACGCCTGCGGTCACCGCGCGCCTCGGCGCCCTGCGTCTGCTGGCCTGTCTCCGCTGGCGACGTTCAGCGCGAAGAAGCCGTTGGCGCTCTGCGGAA
>JBDHVF010001116.1:0-2780 GCA_039809605.1 Polyangiales bacterium
GCGCTGGCACATCGTGACCAGACGCACGGTTCGAGCCGAGCGAGTGGTGAGGTTTGACGCAAACCTGGCCACTACCCCCCTTCGGGTGAGGGCCTCCCGCGGGGAACGCCCGAGCGATCGCGGCTCGCGGCGCCGGCGCGGCGCCGAACGTCGAGCGACCGACGCACCTGCTCGCGCACGGCGTCGGGCGACGGGTAGCATCATGGCCCCGCGGGGAGGTCGGGACGTCGCGCCTGCTGGCGGCCCCGCGCGCGATCGACGACACTCGCCGCGTGAGCCCCTCCCCCGAGGCCGCCCGAACGTCCGGGGGCGCCGACCCGACGCCGACCCCGATCGAGTCGATCACGCTCTGGTGGCACACCCACATGGCCTGGCTCCATCGCGGCGTGGGGTTCCTCGCGCCGCTGGCGGCCGCCCTCGCGTGCTGCGGGATCATGACGGGCGTCGCGGAGCTCGCGTACCGCCCCGCGGCCGCGTACGTCGGACGCCACGACCACGCCCAGGCGCTCGCGCTCGCCGTGGGGGGCCTCGCGGTCTCGCCCCTCGCGCTCGCCGCGCTCGCGTGGGCGGCGCGCTCGTGGCGGCGGTTCCGCGCGTGGCCCGGGGCCGCGCCGTTCCGGGTCGAGGGGTGGCGCGCGCTCGCCGACGTGACGAAGCTCGACGAGACCCGCAACTGGTGCCCGTGCCGCGTCGAGGTCGTGCTCGACGAGGGCCCGCACGGCCGCGCGGAGGGCTATCGCGACAACCCCGCGGCGGGCGCCCTGGAGGCCGAGCAGGCCGTCGCCGAGGCGCTCGCGGCGTTCGTCGCCCGCGCCAACGCGCGCTACGCGCAGCTCGACGCCGACGGCGAGCCCCCGCGCGTCCGATGGACGGCCGACGGGACGAGCGCCTCGGGGAGCGCGAACGCGCTCGTGGTGCTCGACCTCTACCGCCTGGGCGCCGGGGCCCTCACCGAGATCGCGCAGCGCACGGGCCGCGTCCGCCGCGTGACGATCACCCCGGGGCGCTACGAGCTGCTCACGCGCCCCGAGACCGACTGAACGATCTCGCGCGTGTCGGTCACATCACGAGCGCGCTCGCGCCGCGCGGACTGCGGTATCGTGCGCGCGATGAGCGGACAGCGCACCCCGAAGGCCCCCGCGAGGGCGAAGGCCCTCGCGACCGTCGAACCCGCCGCGGCCCACCTCGGCGCCGCGCAGCGGAAGGTCCTCGCCGAGGCCCTGCGGCGCGCGGAGGAGACCCGCGACGTGATCGAGGACGCCCTCGTCTCGTTCGGCCGCTGGCTCCTCGTGAACGTCTTCGACGACGACGCCGCGGCGGCGCTCGACGACCGCCACGACAACCCCGTGTGGCGCGACCTCCTGGCGCGCGCGGGCGGCCCCACGCTGCGCCTCAGCGAGCGGATGCTCTACGTGGCCCTCCACATCGCCGCCCACGACAAGCGCATCAACGACGAGGCGTGGCGCAACCTGGAGCCGGGCCGCAAGGAGCTGCTCCTGCCCCTCGGCGACGAGGCCGCGATGCGGCGCGCCGCGCAGCACGTCACGGCGATGAAGCTCACGCAGCGGGCGACGCGGGCCTACGTGGCCACGCTGCGCGCCGAGCAGGGCGCCGAGCGCCCGACGCGAATGACCCCGAAGCGGCTCACCGCGCAGGTGCGCGGGTTCCGCGAGCGGGTGGCGAACGCGGGGTGGCAGCGGCGCGCCCTCGCGGTCGCCGCGAAGGCCGACCCCGACGACCGCGAGGCCGTGCGAAAGGAGCTCGAAGCCCTCCGCTCGTGGAGCGCCGCCATGCTCGCGAAGCTGCCGAAGTAGGGGGGGCCCCCCCCAGGCATCTCCGACCGACGCGCCCGGGAATCCCCTGGAATCCCAGGCGATCGAGCGTCTTTCGAGCGCGCCGGAGGCAAAGGCTATGGCGCCATAGTCTTCGGCGAGGGGGCGAAGGGCCGGAGCGCTCGCTACTCGCCGAGGAACTCGCCGAGGGCCGCGAGGCCGCGGGTGTGGTCGGCGACGATCTTCACCGTGGCGACCAGCGGCACCGCGACGAAGGCGCCCGGCACGCCCCAGAGCGACCACCACACCATCACCCCCACCAGCACCGCCACGGGGTTGAGCCTGAGCCGGCTGCCGTAGGCGTAGGGGCTCACCACGTTGTTCTGCAGCGCGGTGATGAGCAGGTAGGCGCCGGGCACGGCGAGCGCGCGCCCGAGCGAGTCGAAGACCGCGAAGGCCACCACCAGCAGCAGGCCGATCATCACGGCTGCGCCGAGGTACGGGATCCACTCGACGGCCATGGTGAGGAGCCCCCAGAGCCACCACGCGGGCATGCCGAGCGCGAGCAGCACGAGCCCCACCACGACGCCCTGCGCCACGTTGATGAGCAGCGTCGCGAGCAGGTAGCGCAGCACGGCGGCCTCGACCTCGCCCGCGGTGCGCACGGCCTCGGCCTTGTCGGGCAGCATCGGCATGAGCCTCACGAGCTTCTTCAAGAAGAGGTCGCCCGTCGCGAGCAGCAGGAAGAGCAGCAGCACCACCTCGACCGCCGCGCTGAGCAGCGAGGTGGTGGTGCCGAAGAAGGTCGCCACCGCGGCGGGCGCCTGCGGCGGCGCGGGCGGCGGGGTCGGCGGGGCGCGGCCCGCGTGGCCGTCGCCCTGCGTGGCGCTCTCGATGCGCGTGGCGAGCTCGGTGGCCTCGCGCACGGGCCTGCGCACGCGCTCGAACTTCGAACGCGCCGCCGCGAGGCGCGCGGGCGCCTGGTCGACGAAGTCGCGCGCGGGGCCG
>JBDHVF010001117.1:0-2778 GCA_039809605.1 Polyangiales bacterium
CGCGCCGCGCGGCCCTACTCCGCGAGCGCCTCGTCGGCGTCGGCCGCGGTGAGCGCCCGCAGCAGCCAGCGTTGCAGCGTGGCGGGGTCGTCGCAGCGCGCCACCCGCGCGCGGTGCTCCTCGGAGCACGGCACGCGACGCGCCTCGAACGCCGCCAGCACGCCCGCGCGCAGCCCCGCGAGCGCTCCCTCGGCCCTCGCGGCCTCGGCGTCGGCCTTCGCGGCCTCGGCGTCGGCCCTCGCGGCCTCGGCGTCGGCCTTCGCTTCGAAGCTGTCCACCATGCTCGTGAGCCGCCCGATGAGGTCGTCGGTGCCGAAGAGCTCGGCCATCCCCTGAAAGAACCGCAGCGTGCCGCCCTGCACCGCGAGGTCGAGCCCGAGCACCGCGGAGCGGTACCGCCCGGCCTGCGGAACGATCCGCTGGTAGCGCCGCGCGTTCGGCCCGGCGAGGCGGTGCCCGTGGATGCGCTGCTGCGCGCGGTCGTAGACGAAGTACTCGGGGATGCCCAGGCGGGCGTAGCGCTCGACGTTGCGCACCAGGTCCTTCTCGCGATCGCCGCGGTGGAGCACCTCGAGCACGAAGTCGAGCCCGCGGCCCTCGTCGGCGACCACCCACGCCATGCGCTCGTCGTCCTCGGGCTGGGGTACGTCGACGACCGCGAGCACGTCGGGCGAGAACGACTCCTCGCCGGGGTAGACCACGGCCATCTCCTCGGCGAGGTACACCACGCGCCCCATCGCCTTGAAGTGCAGGCCCAGGAGGTCGAGCGCCCGCGTCTTGGCCTTCTTGTGCGGGCGCCCCTCGCTCATCATGTCCCGCGGGTCCGACAGCGCGTCGAGCACGTCGAGGAGGAAGCTCTCCCGCGCCGCCGGGGACATCGCCCGCCACGCTTCGATCGAAGGCCCCACGGGGATCGTGCGACGCGGCGCGGAGGGCGGGGGGGTCGATGGGTCCATCAGAACGGCGAGTGTACGCGCTGCTCGCGCGCGACGGCAGGGACGAGATCGTCGGGGACGCGAGGGCTTGTTGCGTGAGTTGTCGATGACCGCGAGCGGCGCGGTCGAGAGCGCGACGTGGCGGTACGAGGGGAAGACCGCGACGCGCGAGCGGCGCGGACGCTACGGGACGTCGACGGCCCCCGCCCGTCGCCCCATCGGCGTTTCGCGGAACCTCCGCCCGCGACCTCTCGTAGCGCCCGCGCCGCTCGCGCGTCGCGGTCTTCCCCTCGTATCGACGGCGTCCCGATCGCACGTCCGCCGTACGCCCGCGGCGTCGCGGTCGCCGACGGAGCGTCGACGTCGCCGCGGGCGCGTCCACTGCCCCACGCCTCGCGCGGCGCCCCTCCACCCACCACGCGCGTCCCTCCCCTCGCCACGCCGAACCCGTCGCCCGCCACGCGCGCCCCTCCACCCGCCACGCCGCACCCGTCGCCCGCCACGCGCGCCCCTCCCCTCACCACGGCGAACCCGTCGCCCTCTACGGCGCGAGCTCGTAGTCGCGGATGGGCGCGTTCCACGCCGGCAGCGGACGCCTCGGTCGCACCGGGCGCCTCACCCGATGCGCTGGCGGCGCGGCCGTGGTCGCGGGCTCGGCACGCACGGACGCATCCCGCGGCGGCTCGACGTAGAGCACGGGCGTCGCGAGGCCCTCGTCGCAGCACGTCGTGAGCGACGGCGTCAGCGGCGCCGGCGGCACCTCGGTCACCGGCGTCGGGGGCGGCGGTTCGGTGTCGCGCGGACGCTGCGGCGCCACCAGCGCCTCGGGCGCGGGGGGTGCGCGGCCCGCGCGGCGCAGCGCGAACCACGACGTGGCCGCGCCCACCACGGCCATCATGATCGACACCAGCCACCGCGACGCGCGGGCCTCGCGCTCGGAGCGGCGGCGCGCGGGCAGCTCGTCGTGCGCGTCGCCCGCGTGCACCGACACGCGGGGCTTGGGCGCGCTCACCGGCGGCGCCGTCGGAGACGACGCGGGGATCGTCGGGCGCACGTCGCTCGCGGCGACGGCCTCTTCGAACGCCTCGAGGAAGGCGCCCATGTCGGCGTAGCGCTTCGCAGGGTCGCGCGCGAGCGAGCGGTCGATCACCGCCCCGATCGGCGCCGGCAGCGAAGGGAGCCGCTCGGCGATCGGAACGTAGTCCGCGTAGTTGATCGCGAGGATCGTCGCCACCGCCGTCTCGCCCAGAAAGGGCACCGCGCCCGTGAGCGTCTCGTACCAGGTCACGCCCATCGACCACACGTCGGCCGGAGGGCCCACGCGCTCGGGGATGCCCTCGGCCTGCTCGGGGGACATGTACGCGGGCGTACCCATCACCACGCGCGCGTGGGTCACCCAGGAGCCGTGCTTGTCTCCGAGCGCCTTCGCGATGCCGAAGTCGAGCACCTTGGGCACGAGGGTGATCCCGTCGCGGTGCAGAAAGATGTTCTCGGGCTTGAGGTCGCGGTGGATCACCCCGTGCGCGTGGGCGTACGCCAGGGCCCGCATCACCGGCACCAGGATCGACGCCGCCTCCGCGAGCTCCAGCGAGCCCTCGCGCGCGAGGCGCCGGGCGAGCGACTCTCCGTCGAGCCGCTCGAGCACGATGTACACGGTGCCGTCGGGCTCCTCGCCCATGTCGAGCACGTCGATCACGTTCGGGTGCTTGATCTCCGCCGCGAGCCTCGCCTCGCGCAGAAAGCGGCGCACCACCTCGCGCTGCCCGGCATACTCGTGGTTGAGCGTCTTCACCGCCACGGGCCGCCCGGTGAGCGCGTGGCGCGCGTCGAACACCGCCCCCAT
>JBDHVF010001118.1:0-2776 GCA_039809605.1 Polyangiales bacterium
CCCCGGGCACGGGCGCGCCTCGCGAGAACCAGCCGCGACGGAGGGCGGACGTTCAGCGTGCGGAAGACAGGTTCTGAGCTCGGTCGAAAACGACGTCGTGGCGCTTGCGCACGATGTGGCCGGCAGTCACATTGCCGATCCCGCAAACAGTTCGGCACCAACCGCGACGGCACCGCCGCCCTGGAAGCTCCAGGAGGTGCCTGACGCGGGCGAGGCGATCGGGCCACGGATGGCTTCGACACCACTCGTGTACTGCCGACCAACCGTGAGGCCCGGCAACGGCCTCGTTCGAGGTGGTTTTGTCTCTTCGCTCCACGATCAACCGCTCGCGCGCCCTCTCCTTCGCCGTCTCGACGGCCATCGCAACGTCTCTCGTGACCGGCTGCGGAGCGCCGGCCGGGGACGCGCCCGGGCAGTCGTCTGAACACATCGACATTCGCCTCGCGCCCGGCGACTCGCTCGCCAGCGCGATCAACCGCGCCAGCCCCGGCGACCGCATCCTGGTGCCCGCGGGCACCTACCCCGGCGGCGGCTGGATCGAGCACAGCGGC
Source organism: Polyangiales bacterium (assembly GCA_039809605.1). Taxonomy (GTDB): domain Bacteria; phylum Myxococcota_A; class Polyangia; order Polyangiales; genus CAISKJ01. The sequence goes on from JBDHVF010001118.1 coordinate 552, forward strand.
ACGGCCTCGGCCCCGATCACCATCGTGTCGGCCGACGGCCCGCGCCGCGCGGTGATCGAGGGCGGCGGCGAGTCGCTGCGCATCGGGAACTCGTCGTACCTCGTGTTCGACGGCTTCGAGGTGCGCAACGCGGGCGACAACGTCGTGCACATCGACAGCGGCTCGCACCACATCACCCTGCGGAACATGTACGTCCACGACGCGGGCGACAACGGCGACGTGGTGAAGATCAACCAGTCGAACCACATCACCATCGAGCGCTCGGAGATCGCCCGCCCCGGCCGGCGCACCGACGGCGGCGAGAACCCCTACCAGGAGTGCCTCGACTTCGTCGACGTCGACGACAGCGCGGTGCGCGACAACTTCATCCACGACGCGGGCTCGATGCTCATGTTCGTGAAGGGCGGCTCGCGCAACACGGTGATCGAGCGCAACGTCTACAGCGGCCAGCGCGCGGGCGCGAGCGACCCCATGGTGGGCCTCGGCGGCCCGACCGACATCGAGCTCCTCGACGGCGAGCAGTTCGAGGTCATCAACGTGGTGTTCCGCAACAACGTGGTGATGAACGGCCTCGTGGGCGCGGTGGCGGTCTACGACGCGCAGGGCGCGTACATCGCCAACAACCTCATGGTCGACAACGACCGCGTGCTCGTCGAGTTCCGCGCGGGCAACGGCCCCGCGGCGCGCTCGGAGAACGTGCAGATCGCCGACAACGTGATGGTCGACACGCGCGGCCGCATGCCCACGCCCCTCATGCGCTCGAGCCACGGGCTCTCGGGCCTCGCGGTCACCCACAACGCGTGGTGGAACGCCGGCGGCGCCATCCCCACCACCGACCTGCTCGACCTCGCCTCTGAGGCAGGCCACCTCACGGCCGACCCCCTGGTGGGCGCCGCGTCGGCCTCCGCGGGTCGCGACGCGATCCTCTCGGCCGTGCGCCCCCGCGCGGGCTCTCCCCTCGCGGGCTCGGGCAGCGACACGTCGGCCTCGCCCTTCGGCGTGACCGACGACATCATGCAGACCGCCCGCGGCGGCGCGCATGACCGCGGACCCTTCGCGCTCGGCGCCTCGTCGGGCTCGACGGCGCCCGCGCCTGCGCCCGCTCCCGCGCCTACGCCCGCTCCCGTGCCGACGACCGAGCCCGCGCCCGAGCCCGCGCCCGAGGTCCCCACGGCGACGTGGGGCGACACGGCGAGCACGCCGGGCGGCACCTGCGGTCACGAGACGACCACGCCCGACGACCGCGGCATCCCGGTCGGCGACGAGTCGGGTCACATCCGGTTCTGCTTCCCGGGTGAGGACCACTGCTACTGCGACCAGGACGACGACTGCTACGCCGAGGAAGGCTACGTCGCCTGCCAGTGACGCGCTGACCTGCTGACGTACGGTTCGTTCGACGGGCTGTCACCGCGAGGTGGCGGCCCGTCGGACGTCTCGGTGCCCGCGGTCTGTGGTAGTAGCCACTCAACCCCGCCATGAAAGCCTTCTTCGAGCGCTACCGTCCGCACCCCTGGCACGGCCTCCCCGTGGGCCCGAAGGTGCCCGAGGTGATCCACGCCTACATCGAGATCACGCCCTTCGACACGGTGAAGTGGGAGATCGACAAGGAGACGGGCTACCTCCGCGTCGACCGCCCGCAGCTCTCGAACTCTCTCCCTCCCACGCTCTACGGCTTCGTGCCTCGCACCTACTGCGGCTCGCGCGTGGCGGCCATCGCGGGAACCGAGAAGGGCGACGGCGACCCGCTCGACATCTGCGTGCTCAGCGAGCGGCCGATCAACCGCGCCGACGTGCTCCTGAGCGTGCGCCCCGTCGGGGGGCTGCTCATGGTCGACCACGGCGAGGCCGACGACAAGATCATCGCCGTGCTCGACAAAGACCCCGTGTGGGGCGCCGCGCGCGACATCGGAGACCTTCCTCCGGCGCTGGTCGACCGGCTGCGTCACTACTTCCTCACGTACAAGTGGGTGCCCGGCACGCCCGAGCCGCCCGTGAAGATCGAGCGCGTCTACGGCGTCGCCGACGCGGTGAAGGTGCTCACCGCGAGCGTCGACGACTACACCGAGCGCTTCGGGAGCTGACGCCCTCCCCCCGTCCCCCTCCCGCGGACGCGGGAGGGGGTGCCTGGGAGTAGCCTGCATAGCCTCCCCCCCCCGCCCCTCTCCCGCGAGGGCGCCTTGCCTTTAGCCAAATCCATCCGACACGTGCGCACCCGCGTGGCGGGG
>JBDHVF010001119.1:0-2776 GCA_039809605.1 Polyangiales bacterium
CGAGCGCTGGTCGTCGGCGCTCGGCGGCCTCTTCGAACGCCTCGACGACGCGCACGCGCGCAGCCCGCTGCCCGAGGCGCCGCGGAACGAGCGCGAGCTCGACGCGTGGCTCGTCGACGTGCGCCGACGACGGCTGTGAACGGGGCGCGGTGACGGGCGCGTCGGCCTTGCGCGAGGCACCCCTTGCGGCGGGCATCGCGTCGCGGTGAAGAGTTCTCAGCGAGGTCGACGCCTTCGCCATCGATCTGGTAAGGAACCAGACGTCGAGCGCACCGCGATCTCCGCGGATGTAGCGAACGGGGGCCTGAACCACGATGCGAAGCGCCGGGGAGCGAGGAACACGATCGCCTTCGTTCCGCGCGCAATCCGCCCGGTCGCCGTACCGCTCGATGTCCTACGTGCCTCCAGCGCCTGACCGTCGTTGGAAGGTGGCGGCGTTCGTGTGCCTCGCGCTCGCGAGCGCCTCTCTCGCCGCGGTTTCGTTCCGCCCTGAGCCCCAGCCCTCGACGCTGCCGGGGGTCAGGGTGGACTGGCTGACAGCGTCCCTCTCCGAGAGATACGTCGCCGAGGAGGTGAAGGCTCGCGAGGCGGAGCGTGCGATGAACGGCGTGCCCTGGTCCTACCTGGAGATGCCTCGGCTCCCTCCCCAGGAGCGCGGGCCGATACACTGCTCGTCGCTGAGCTGTGGCACGGATTGGATGATGGATCGCTTGCGCTGCGAGATCGGCGCGTTCGTCTGGCACCTCCGTCGGGCCGGGTACGAGAACGATCACCTCGCCGACAGAGCGGTCGAATCGGTCAGCATCGACAGCCCGATCGCATGCCTCTACGGTCCGGTCGAATGGCGGCGCTCGGCGCGAGGGCACTTCATCGAGCTTCGGTGTGGCTCTGGGATGATCGGTGGAAAGACGTCGACGGCTACGATTCGCGTCGAACCGCGTCCACGGCGTGCACCTGTGGGGATCTCGGCCCGACTCGCCGCGAGCATCGAGCGCGCCCTTGCGCACCCCGCTCGCGTGAGCTGGTGGACGGCGCTGGTGCTGTTGACCTGCGCGGTCGCTACGGCCATCTCGAACCTCGCGCGTCGTGGCGGCGCTGCGCCTCGCAGATGGAAGGCCGCGGTGATCCTGGCGCTCGCATCGATGGCGGTCGTCGGGGGTCTGCGCGCGTGGGCCGCGATGGATCGCGCCTCCGCGAGCGACGGGGAGCCCGCGTCGCGGGTGCCGCTCCCCGACACGCGGACGTGCGTGATCGAGTGCCGTGCCACGCCAGTGACGAGCGGGGAGATGTGGGAGCTCGAATGACGGCTCCGGCTTGACCGCTCGTGCGCGACGCCGATACGGTCGCGCCGAGGCGAGGTCGGATGGGTGACGACGACAACACGCCCGACCGCGGGGCGTCGGCGGAGTTCGCCGAGATGCGGCGCAGCGGGCGCGTCGAGAGGGCGCTCCTCGTCCCCGCGGAGTTCGGCGGTACCGACGACGCGAGGAACGTCGTGTACCTGCCCCCCGCGGCCGCGCAGGAGAAGCGACGCATCGACGGGGAGGTGGCCGGGTGGATCGAGCGCGGCGCCCGCGTGCGGTACCGCGCGGTGCCGCACTACGAGAGAGGGGCCGTCGTGCCTGTCACGGTCGCCCTCACGGCCGAGAGCGTCGAGACGCGGCTCGCGCACACGGTCGACGTGAACCGCGCCGCGCCCGACGACGAGGCGACGGTTCGCGACCCGCTCCCGGCGGCGGAGGTCGCGCTCGGCAGCTTCGACGCGTGAGCCTCGGCGGTCGGCAACCCCACGGGTCGTGGGGGCTGCGCGAGTGCCGTGCGACGACGTGGCGCCGGTCTCGCCTCGCCTGCGCCGCGACGACGTCTCGGCGCGATCACTCTGGGATGAGGTCGCGAGGGTCGCGGCGCCCGATCCAGATGCGCAGGATCCAGATCACCTCGGCCTCGACGCGGTAGAGGACCCGCCCGTCCTCGCACGGCACCGACCGATACGTGCCGGCCGGGCGGAGATCCTGCGCGATCGGACCGACGAACGGGAAGGTGCGCAGCGGCTCGATCGCATCGAGGACGCTCGCCGCGAAGGCGCGCGCCGCCTCCGGGTCGAGCGCCTCCAGGCGACGATGATGCTCCTCGAGGTCGGAGCTCGCGCTCAGCCGCCACGGCCAGCCCACCGCCGCAGTCGCGTCGCAACCTCGTCGTGGGAGCGAGTACGTCCCGCGGCGACGTCGGCCTCGGCCTCGGCCACCGCGGCGCCGAGCGCGCGATCGTGCTCGGCCTGAAGCTCACGGAACTGCTCCATCGAGAGGATGACAGCCACGCTCGCTCCATCGCGGGTCAGCACCACCGGCCTGCCCGTCGCGGCGACCTCGTCGACCAGCGTCGACGTTCGTTCACCGAGCTCGGTCACGGGGCGGACGGTGCTGGGGTTCGCGGCCATGTGCGGACTGTAGCCGATACCCCTGCGGAGACGCTACGCGCGGGAGCGCCGCGCGGCGGCGGCCGACGGGAGGCCGCGCATCGCGAGGAGGTCGTGGGTGGGACACCGCGGACCTTGATCTGGCAGCGCCGCAGGAGACGAACCGCAGGGGCGCGGAGCGCGCAGAGGCCGGAGCGGAAGGGCTCGGTGAGACCCGGGACTCTCCCTCTCTGCGCCCTCCGCGCCTCTGCGGTTCAGCCCGGAGCACGACACCTCGCGGCGGCGTAGGACGGCCGCCGCCTCGACGCCGCGCACGACCAGCTCGCCGCGGCGCAGGTGGCGATGGCGAACGGCGCTCTC
>JBDHVF010001120.1:0-2764 GCA_039809605.1 Polyangiales bacterium
AGAGCAGCGCCACCAGGGCGACGGCGAGGGCGCGGGCGCGGGCGTTCATTGCGCGGGGGGGCGGTCGGCGCCCGCGATGCGGCGCGCCTCCATGAAGCGGTCGCTGAGGGCCACGCGCACCAGGCGCCCGACCGCGGCGACCGACTCGACGGCGTCGAGGGGGGCGACGCCCGGCGGCGAGAGCAGCGCGATGCCGCCCGCGATGTCGCCCGTGGCGAGCAGCGCCGCGCGGTCGGCGAGCTCGAGCGCGCCCGCGCGCACCGTCTCGGCGTCTCTCACGCCCGCGCGGAGAAGCTCGTGGGCGTGGGGCTCGATCTCGGCGTGCAGGTCGCGGGGCATCGCGCGGGTGACGGCCGCGGCCAGCTCGGTGAGCTCGCGCGCGTCGACGCCCTCGGGGCGGTACATGGGCTCGAACTGCCGCAGGAGCGCGCCCATCACCAGCGCCAGCTCGCGCCCCGCGAGGCGCGCGGGCAGCGTGAGCGACAGGGCCGCGAGCAGCAGGGCGCGCGCCACGGCGAAGCGCGACGCGGGCGACGGCTCGGCCGAGGCCGAGAGCAGCACCGTGGCGCGGCCCACGGGCGCGCACACCGTCGGGACGCTCGGCGCCACGAGCACCTCGACGGCCCCGAGGCCGAGGAGCCCGGCCCAGCGGGCGACCTCGTCGCGCAAGGGGTGGGCGCCCGCGCCGAGGCGCTCGGCGCCGGCGGACTTCGCGTCGAAGGGCACGACCTGATCGAGCACGTCGGCCGCGCGCCCGAGCACCTCGCGCAGGGCCACGGTGACCGCGGGCGGCGCGAGGAGCGCGATGGCCTCGGGCGTGAGGGCGGCGGCGCCGAGGCCCTTGACCGAGCCGTCGAACGAGAGGGCGCGGGCGCGGTCGTTGCGCGAGCCGAGGGCCACGGCCGCGGCGGCGGCGATGCGGCTCGCGTCGTCGTGGCCGCGGACCTCGAGCACCTCGGAGAGCCGCTCGAGGATGGGCAGGTCGCGGGGGTTGAGGTCGGCCGCGCGGCGCACGTCGACGGCGGCGCGGTCGGCCAGGGCGACGAAGGCCTCCATGTCGCCGTTGCGGGCGTGAAAGCCGCGGAGGGCGCGCAGCACCTTGAGGTCGCCGGGCCCGTCGCGGCGCGCGGCCTCGAGGGCCGAGCGGGCGCGCGCGGGGTCGCTGAGGGAGAGCTCGGCGAGGCTCGCGAGGCGCAGGAGCCCGTCGGTGCGCTCGGGGCCCGGCGCGAGGGCGGCCATGAGCGACTGTAGCGTGTCGGCCTCGCGCGCCACGTCGCCCGCGGCGCGGTAGTGCTCGGTGAGCCTGCGGAGCGTGCGCGCGTCGCGCGGGGCGAGCGCGAGGGCGCGGCGCCACGCGATCTCGGCGCGCTTGCCGTCGCCCAGGTGGTCGGCGAGCACCTCGCCGAGGGCGTAGAGCAGCTCGACGCGCTCGTCGGCGTCGGTCGAGAGCCTGGCGAGGCGGATCATCGCGTCGGCGGCGACGTTCCACTCGCCCGCGGCGCGCGCGAGGCGGCAGAGGGCGCGCAGCGCGGGGTGGTCCTCGGGGGCGACCGAGAGCACCGTGCGCCACTGCGCGATGGCCCTCGCGAGGTCGCCCTGCGCCTCGGCGAGCTCGGCGGCGCGGGCGTACATGCGGGCCTGATCCTGGGGCGCGTCGGCCGGCACGCTGGCGCGCGCGTAGCGCTCGAGCAGCTCGAGCTCGCCGGTCGAGTCGCCCGCCCCGCGCAGGATCGCGAGGGCCGCGTCGAAGGCCGCGCGGTCCGACGGGTCGCGCTCGAGCACCTCGCGCCACGCCGCCAGCGCGCGCGTGCGCTCGCCCGCGTCGCGCCAGAGCGCCGCCGCCTGCCCCCACGACCACGCCCCGGCCTCGGGCGACGCGGCGTAGCGCCCGGCGGCTTCGAACATCTCCGCCGCGTTGGGGGCGTCGCCCTCGCGCACCATGGCCCAGGCCGCGCCCCAGCGGGCCACGACGTTGGTGGGCAGCGCGTCGACGGCGCGCACGTGCAGCCCGAGGGCGCGCGCGTGGTCGCCGAGCGCTTCGAACGCCTGCGCCGCGCGCGAGAGGTAGACCGAGCGCGCCGAGGGGTCGGTGGTCATCTCGGCGAGGCGCGACTCGACCTCGGCGAAGCGCGCGTGGTCGCCCGCGCGCCGCGCGTCGGCCTCGAGGGCCGTGAGCAGCCGCAGGTCGACCGCGCCGCGCGCGAACGCCGCGCGGTGGAGGCGCGCGCCCGCGACCGGGTCTCCGTCGGCCTCGGCCGAGGCGAGGCGCGCGCCGAGGTGCGCGAACGCGAGCGCGTCGGCGGGGTCGCTCGCGTGCTCGACGAGGCGCTCGCACACCTCGAGGGCCTCGCCGTTGCGCCCCTGCTCGGTGAAGAACCGCAGGAGCGCGTGCAGCGACGGCATGTGCCCCGGCGCCAGCGAGAGGATCTCGTGCAGCGACAGCACCGCCGACGCGACCTGCGCCCGGTAGGTGCGGTCGATCTCCGCGAGGCGCTCGAACGCCTCGACGCGCTCGGCGTCGGTGGCCGCGCCGTTGAGCCGGTCGAACGCGCGCTCGGCCGCCTCGGCGAACATCCCCGCGCGGAGCCACAGGCGCTCCTCGGCGTCGGCGAGGGCGCGGTCGCCGAGCGCGAAGGTGCGCGCGCGCGCGAGGGCCTGCGACGCGTCGGCGTCGCGCCCGGCGTGCTCGAGCGCCAGCGCGAGGAAGGTGCCCGCCCCCACGGCCCCCTCGGCGCGGTCGCGCCCCGCGGCCCACGCCGCCTCG
>JBDHVF010001121.1:0-2756 GCA_039809605.1 Polyangiales bacterium
CGCTGGCACATCGTGACCAGACGCACGGTTCGAGCCGAGCGAGTGGTGAGGTTTGACGCAAACCTGGCCACTACCCGCGCCGAGGCCTGCGCGCGTCCGCTACGGCACCGCGGTGCAGTCCGCGGGATCGCTCGGGGCCGCGCAGCGGTAGACCCACGAGGCCCGCGACGACGCGTTGCAGGTGAAGAGCCCCTCGAGCGCGCCGCCGACGGTCTCGCCGGCCCGGATGGTCATGCCGCTCAGGGAGGAGGTCGCGCTCCCGTCGACCACGATCGCGCGGCAGTAGACGTCGCGCCCGCACGCGTTGGTGAGGTAGAGCACCAGCTTGCCGTCGCAGTCGCTCGGCCCCGCGGGCCGCGTCTGCCTCGCGCTGACGCACGACGTGTACGAGGTGCAGCCCCCGGTGCCTCCCGTGACGCAGACGCCGCCGACGCAGGTCTGCCCCGCGGAGCACGCGGGCGAGCAGCCCCCGCCGCCGCCGCTGCACACGCCGCCGACGCAGGTGCGGCCCGACGCGCACGCGCCGCACGAGCCGCCGCAGCCGTCGTCGCCGCAGTTGTGCCCGGCGCAGTCGGGCGTGCAGGGCGCCCCCGTGCAGACGCCCGCCACGCACTCCGAGCCCGCCGGGCAGCGCGTGGGGCAGAGCCCGCCGCAGCCGTCGGGGCCGCAGTTGTAGCGCCCGTTCGTCATGCAGTCGGGCACGCAGGTGCCGACGCAGCGTCCGTCGGCGGTGCAGGTCTGACCGTTGGCGCAGGTCTGCGCCGCGAAGCAGGGGTTGCCGCAGCTATCGACGCCTCCGCAGGCGCGGCCCCGGCACGCCGTTCGGTCGGGCACGCACTGGCACGTGGGGATGGAGTTGATGACGGCGCACTGGAACCCCGGGCCGCGCGTGCGCGCGCACCAGGCGTTCGTGCAGACGCAGAAGCGTCCCGCGCACGCGAGGCCGTCGCCGCAGTCGGCGTCGGTGGCGCACTGCGGCTGGCACGTGAGCCCGCCCGCCAGGTCGTACCCGCAGGCCTGGCTCCGGTCGGGGCACACGCTGTTCGAGCCCCACTCGCTCTGCGAGCAGGTGCGCGCGCACGCGTAGCGCTGGACGCCGTGGTCCGCGACGAGCTGGCAGCGCTCGTTCCACGCGCAGGCGCCGCAGGTCGCGGGCGTGGGGCCCGCGTCGACGTCGGGCGCGTCGGGCGGGGCGTCGACCGAGGCGTCGCCCGCGTCGGGGGCGCTCGCGTCCATGGGCGCGTAGCGCGTCGCGAGCGTCGAGGGGTCGCCCACGAGCGAGAGCACGCCGTCGAGCGTGGTGGGGCCCCCGCCGCTGCCCGAGAAGCGCACGCCGTCGAACGTGAGCGTGAGCCTGAAGTCGCCCGGGTCGAACGACGAGACGTTGGTCGTGAGGGTGCCCTCGCCCGAGGGCGTGTCGCAGAGGCCGTGACGGCGGCTCGACGAGAGCTTCACCCACGCGGTGCCCACGGGGGGCTGCACCCCGCTGCCTCCGCGGAACGTCACGCGCCCGGTCGCGGGCGAGTTGCGGTTGAGCCGCACCACGAGCCACTCGTCGCCGGGGCTGAAGAACGACCCGCTGCCGTCGGCCGTGACGAGCTGCACGAGGAGCTGCTCGACGGTGCCCCGCTCGATCGCGACGCGACAGCCGACCCACGCGGGTGTGCCCTCGCGGAGGGTCGGCGCCGAGACGAGCTGACAGTGCGAGCTCTCGTAGAGGACCAGGTCGGGGGTCGAGTCACACGACGCGCACGCGACGAGCGGGAGGAGGATCAGCGCAGAGGAACCAGGGAAACCGCCACGGTCGTTCGCCATCCATCACCTGTGGGTCACCGATGCACGTGACCCTGGGCGGCGGCGCCGCGGCGCGACTTGACCGATGTCAGGCGGGCGGGGCGTTCGTCAACAGCCCGTGCTCACCCCGCAGCGCGCGACGCCGCCCGCGCGGTCTGTGACGCACTCGCGCGTCTCGCACTCGTTGCCGTCGCGGCACGGCATGCCGTCGGCCTTGCGGCGCTGGCAGGTCATCGTCGCGGCGCTGCAATGGAGCCCCGGCGCGCAGCTCTCGACGCCGTAGCGCGCGGTGAAGCACACCGAGCCCTCGGCCCCGGTGCCCACGCGGCGGCAGCGGCCCGCCACGCAGTCGAGCCCGAGGGTGACGTTGCACACCTCGCCCGCGGTGTTGCCCTGCACGCAGGTCTCGCCCTCGCGGTCGCGCACGGTGAACGGGAGGCAGCGCTGCGTGAAGCGCGTCCCGTCGAACTCGCACACCGACCCCGGCTGGCAGTACCGCGAGCAGTCGTCGCCCGCCGCGGGGGGCTGCGCGCAGACGGCGTAGTAGCCCGCGTCGGAGGTGCGGCGCTGGCAGTCGAGGCCCGCGGCGCAGGGGCGCATCACGCGGCTGCCGTCGCGGTAGTCGGTGCACACCTCGCCCTCGAGGGCCACGCCCGCGCCCTCGGCGTCGGCGCAGCGGAAGGGGTAGGGCGCGCCCGAGAGCGTCGGGTCGTAGCGGCACTCGACGGCGCCCGAGGTGCCCGCGCGCGAGCACGCGCTCGCGTCGCCGAAGCAGCGCTCGCCGAGGCCGATGCGCGCGCGGCAGCGGCCCGGGCAGGCGTAGGCCCCCGTCTCGACGCGGTGGTCGCAGTACGCGTCGCCCTGGCACTCCTCGTCGCGCCGGCACTCGCCCCCGTCGGCGACCGCGCCCGCGAAGACCTCGGCGCACGCGGCGGGCGTCGCCGCGGCGCACGCGGCCCCGC
>JBDHVF010001122.1:0-2756 GCA_039809605.1 Polyangiales bacterium
CGAGTGGCGGATGATCACGCGGCTGCCGGGGCGGTCGTCGGTGGCGTACACCCCGTGCCAGTGCTCGGGCAGCGGCGGGTCGCTCCAGCGCACGAGCCAGCGCGCGTCGAGCGGCGCGAGGTTCACGCAGCCGTGCGACATGCGCCAGCCGAAGTGCGAGTGCCAGAACGCGCCGTGCAGCGCGAACGAGCCCTGGAAGTACATCACCCAGGGCACGTCCTCGATGCTGTAGACGCTGCGGGTCGTCTCGCCGTCCATGGTGTTGGTGACGTGCTTGCTCGTGATGCGATACGACCCCGCGGGGGTCTCGTAGTTGTGCTCCGGGTCGTCGCCCGCGCGCCCCGACGCGACGAGGGCGACGTACACCGGGCGCGGGCCCTCGTAGGCCACGAGGATCTGCTCGTCGAGGTCGACGTCGATCCATTTCTCGTCGGGGCGCGCGCCGTCGGGCGGCGCCTGGCGCGTGGCGCGGCGCACGGCGCGGGCGCTCACCGCGAGGCCGTCGGCGGTGCGGTAGTAGGCCCAGCGGCCGCCGGCCATGATGGGCGGCGCGTCGGCGAGCGCGACGCCCGTGAGCCGCGGCACGCGGTGGTGCGCGCTCAGGCTCCCGTCGGGCGAGACCCTGTAGTTGTAGGCGTTCTCGCTCATCACGAACGCGTACGGGAGCGACGCGCGGTCGTCGAGCGCGGCGCCCTGGTTGGGCGACCAGTGGCGCACCTCGCCGAGGCGGCTCTCGCGGATGTACGCCCCGGCTTGCGTGTGCCAGTAGCGCTCGCCCACCTCGGCGTCGCGCACGAGCCGGTCGAGCGCCACGTACATGCCCACCGTGAGCCTTCGGATCATCGGGCTCGACGAGGGGCCGCGCAGGTCGTCGAGCCTGCGCGGGTGCGCGCGCACCGCGGGCACGTTCGCGGGGCGCGGCGCTTCGCTGTTGTCGAACTGGTCGTCGGGCGTGTCGGCGTAGCGCCAGGGCTCGTAGAGGCGCAAGTCGTCGCTCGTGGGCAGGCGGCGAAAGGCCGTGGTCATGCCGTACACGATGCCGTAGCGGTAGGGCATGCCCGCGTCGTAGTCGGGCTGACGGGGCGCGAGAAAATCGCGGTTGGGCCACGCGCTCGCCATCGCGCCGCCGACGCACACGTAGCCCCCGTCGCGGATGCGGTACCAGCCGCCCGCGGGGTTGCGGCTGCGCTGGTGCACCACGCAGCCCATGGGGTTCACCGGCCCCTCGATCGCGTCGACCACTGCGCCTGAGCGCAGGTAGCCCATGCTCCGCGAGTGGCGGTCGGGCTCGGTGTGCACGGGCGTCCAGATGGCCATGGCCATGACCTTGGAGTACGGCGTGAAGCTCCGGCCCGCGTCGCGGGTCGCGTCGAGCGCCGCGTCGGGGCGGTCGTCGGCCGCGTCACGCGCGCGGCGGGTCGCGTCGAGCGCGGCGTCGGCGCTCGCGTCGGCCCGCTTCGGCTTGCAGCCGTGCGGCGCCGCGGAGAGGGCGACGAGCGCGAGCGCGTGACGGGGGTCGAGGGGCATCGTCGCGGGGCGCACCGTTACCGCGCCTGGGCGCGCGGTTCAACGGGGCTCACACGTCGGGCGTCGGCGCGACGCCGGCGTCGGTGACGGGCGTCGGGGTCCCGCCGCCGCCGCCTTCGCCGCTGCACGCCGCGAGGCGCATCGAGACGTCTTCGCACGCGGCGGGCGGCTCGGGGTTGCCGCGCGGGCACAGAAAGCCGTTGCGGCCCAGGCACCCGAGGAACTCGTCCCAGACCTCGGGGCACGCGCTCTGGTAGCCCGCGGCCGCGCGGCTGCACCCGGTCACGCAGTCGGTCATGGGCCGGCCGCACGCGGTCGCGATGCGGTCACACGCCGTCTCGCAGCCGGGGTACACGGGCACGCCCCCGTCGGTCGGAGGCGGCGGAGGCGGCGGAGGAGGCGGAGGCGGAGGCGGCGGAGGCGGAGGCGGGTTCGACATCGCGCAGCGCTGAAAGGCGTCGCTCGCGCTGCGGCACGCGGGCGAGGGCTGCGCGCCGCCGCCCGACGAGCACACGAAGCCGTTGTCGGCCACGCAGCTCGCGAGGCTCACGAAGAGCATGTAGCAGGCGCTCGGCACCGAGGTCAGCGCGCCCGCGCAGCCCTCGAGGCACGACCGTGAGGTTCCGCCACAGTCGCGTGCCTGGCGCTCACACGCGCGTGCGCAGACGTCACTCGGCGGGGGCGGTCGCACGACGTCGACCGGGCCGCCGTCGGGCGGCGGGGGAGGGGGCGGCGGCAGCGCGTCGGGGCGCCCGCCGTCGACGAGCGGCGGCGGGGGAGGGGGCGTCGGCGTGTCGGAGGTGACGGGCACGTCGCCCGCGTCGGGGTCGTAGGGCAGCGGGCCGATGGTCTGCGAGCCGCACGCGGTCGCCGAGGCGGCGAGCGCGCACACGATCAGGATGTCTCGAAGCATGGCGTTCGGTTCTCGTTTCCGGGGGCGGTGGCGGCCCCCTCGCAGCGCGAGCGATGCTGCGACGGCGGCGTTTGCAGGTCCAGTGCCGGGCGGAGCTTTCGACCGCCGCGGGTCAGACGTGGCTCACGACCCACCACGCGCCGCAGAGCATCGAGGCCACGCCCACGGGCACGCGCAGCCCGCGCTCCCAGCGGCGCGCGGCGTCGGCGGCGTGCTGGGCGAACCAGCCCACGGCGAACATCGACGCGACCACGCCCGCGCCGAAGAGCGCCACGCCCAGCACCAGCGACCACGCGCGCTCGCGCGCCATGAGCGG
>JBDHVF010001123.1:0-2748 GCA_039809605.1 Polyangiales bacterium
GGCGGGGCGTGCGTCAACGTCGCCATCGATCCGAGCAACTGCGGCGCGTGCGGCGAGCGGTGCTGCCCGGGCAACGCATGCGTCGCGGGCACCTGCGTGCCGGGCTGCCCCGCGGGTTTGACCGCGTGCCCGGGGCCGATGTCGAGCTGCCGCGGCGGCGTGTGCGTCGATGCGCGCCTCGACGCGATGAACTGCGGGAGCTGCGGCCACCGATGCGCCGCGGGCGAGACCTGCGTCGACGGCGCGTGCCGCGGCGGCGCGTTCATGGCGCTCGCGCCGTGCATGGCCCCGTCGGACTACGTCGCGGCCACGGCCGTCGCCTTCGGCGGCGCGGTCGGCACCGCGTACTCGCCGCGGTGCGTGACGGTTCGCGCGGGCTCGACGGTCTCGTGGGAGGGCAGCTTCAGCGCGCACCCGCTCTCGCCCTCGACGCGCGGCACGGCGATGAACCCCATCCCCGCCACGTCGTCGGGCGCGCGCGCCGAGGTGCGCTTCCCGTCGCCGGGCTTCTACCCGTTCTACTGCTCGTTCCACGGCTCCGACGCGGGCGACGGCATGGCGGGCGTGGTGCAGGTGACCGAGTAGTCGAGGCCTCGGCGGACGTCATCGCGTCGCGACGACCGCAACGTCGGGAGGCTCGGCGGCCCAGGGGCGCTCGTGCAGCCGGTCGACGGGAGGCCCCGCGGCGAGCCACCGCTCGCCGGCCTGCAGGCCCGCTTCGTACATGCCCTGGATCGCGCGGTGCGAGAAGTTCAGGTACGAGCCCGCGGTGAACACGTCGGAGCGCGCGGGGCGCACGGCTTCGTAGAGCTGCACCGGGCGGTAGCGCCCCCCCGACTGCTCCGCGAGGCGGTTGCGCTCGAGCAGGAGCTTGCGGTCGACGTTGTAGGTGTTCTCGAGGAAGCAGTCGATCGCCCGCTCGAGCGCGTCGCCGAAGTGAGGGAAGGTCTTGAGCGCCGGGTCCGGGGGCTCGGTCACGAGCACGGTCACCACGGACTCGGCCCCCATGTCGACCACGGGCGCGAGGGGGGTGTTCACCAGCAGGCCGCCGTCCCAGAGCAGCCTGCCTTCGACCTCGACGGGTGAGAACAGCATCGGGATGGCCGCGCTCGCGAGCACCATGTCCACGGTGATCGCGTCGACGACGCGGTACTCGGGCGGGCGGGTCATCCGCGTCGCGGCCGTGACGAAGCGCACCGCGCGGCCCGTCGGCGCGTCGACCACGTTGATCGCGAGCTGGATGCCCGCGCGGCCCGGCACGCGCTCGCCGCCGAGCTCCTCGACGAGGCGGTTGCGCAGCGGCCGCGTGTCGAAGAGGTTCGCGTCGGGGATGCGCTGGAAGAACTCCCGCACCACCTCGAAGCGGGCGGTCATCGCGCACTCGACGATCCACGCGAGCACGCTGCCGGGCCGGAGGGGCAGGTGCTGCCGCGCGTGCTCCCGTACGGCCCGCAGGACGCTCGGCTCGCCGTTGGTCCACCGCCCCGGCTCGAGGGCCGCGAGGGCGAGAATGGCCTGCCGCGCGTGGTGCATGAAGGACTCGCTGGCCACCGCCGGAGGCCGCTCGGCCAGGCGGTGCCAGAACTGCAACATCTGCGAGGGCGTGCGGCCCGCCGCGATCAGCGCGGCGTTGATCGCGCCCGCGGACGTGCCCGAGATGAACGCAGGGCCCCCCGAGAAGCGGGGATCGCCGAGCATGCGCTCGTACACGCCGACCTGAAACGCCCCGCGCGCGCCGCCGCCCGAGAGCACCAGCCCGAGCTTGCGGTGCGCCGTGACCGTGTTCGCGTCCGTCCCCATCGCCGGCCTCCTGCGCGAGCGCACCGCGCGCATCGGCGCCGCGCGTCGCACGCTCAGAGCGGGTGCAACGGCCGGGCCGCCAGGACGCGCCGAGGCACCGTCGCGCCCGCGTACGAACGCGCTGCACCGCGGGCGAACGCGCTGCGGAGCCGCGCTGCGATCGACGCGGCGCGCGGGCCTCGCGCGAGGCACGTGCGTTGCTCGAACATCCTCGCGGCATCGACGGCGGGCGGTCGCGCGAAGAGAAGGCGACATGGGAGTCCAGAGCACGTTCGGGGCGCTGCGCAAGCTCGGACACTACCTCCTGGGGCTGTCTCCGGCGCTCGAACGTCGGGCCGAGCGCGCGCGCGCCGCGAGGAGGCGCATGCTCGATCGGCCCGTCCCGCGCCGGGTGCGCGCGTGGTTGCGCGGCTCCCCGCGCGTCGCGGCGCTCGTGAAGGTGGCCCGCGCGTTCTACTGGACCGACTACGCCAGGGACCGCCCCGACGCGCGCCGCGTGCCCTCCGACGGCCGCGCCGTGCTGCGCGTGGCGCTCGCGGTCGCGGTCGCGCTCGCGGTGACGGTGCCGCTCGCGCTGGCCCTGCCGGGCCCCACCGTGCTCGTCACCGCCGAGCCTTCGCGCCGCGCGGCGGGCTGGTCGGTCGCGATGTGGCCCGCGGCGCTGGCGCTCTGCGAGGCGATGCTCCTCGCGGGCGCCGCGTTCGCCGGCCGGGCGCTCCTGCTACTCACGACGTCCGCGTCCCTCTACCTCGCCGTCGGCCTCGTCTCGCTGGGGTTCGCGCGCTCCTGGGCCAACGTCGCGCCGCCCCTCGCGGTGCTCGCGACGCTCTGGACGGCGGCGCGAGCGCGCGCCCCCGCGAGCCGGCGTGACGCGCTCTGGGCGTGGCTCGTCGCGACCCTCTCGGGCGCGGCGGCCGGGGCGTTCGCCGCCCTGCTCACGCCGATCGC
>JBDHVF010001124.1:0-2736 GCA_039809605.1 Polyangiales bacterium
CCCCCCGCCGTGATCGCAGGGCGCGACGCGATCGAGCTCGGGTGCGGCACGGCCTACGTCTCGTCGTGGCTGGCGCGTCGCGGGGCACGCGTCACGGGCATCGACAACTCGCCAAGACAGCTCGAGACCGCGCGGCGCCTCCAGCGCGAGCACGGGGTCGAGTTTCCGCTGCTGCTGGGCAACGCCGAGTCGGTGCCGCGGCCCGACGCGAGCTTCGACTTCGTCATCAGCGAGTACGGCGCCTCGATCTGGGCCGACCCCTACCGCTGGGTGCCCGAGGCCGCGCGGCTGTTGCGTCCGGGCGGCGAGCTGACCTTTCTGGTCAACGGCACGCTCGCCATGCTCACCATGCCCGAGCGCGAGGCCGACGGGCCCGCGGGCGAGACGCTGCTGCGCCCCTACTTCGGCATGCACCGCTTCGAGTGGCCCGACGAGCAGTCGGTCGAGTTCCACCTGGGCTACGGCGACTGGATCCGTCTGCTGCGCGCCAACGACTTCGAAGTGCTCGACCTCATCGAGCTGCGGCCCGACGAGCACGCCACGACGCGCCACGGGTACGTCACGCTCGAGTGGGCGCGCCGCTGGCCGAGCGAGCAGGTGTGGAAGGCCCGCAAGCGCGGGTGATCACCGCGCTCTACCGCCGCCCACGGCGCAGCACGAACCACACGCCGTCGCGGCCGACGAGCACCGCGCCCGCGGAGGTCGCGTAGAACGTCGTCGGCGCCCCCGCGTCGCCGCAGGTGGCGGTCCACTCGTCGAGCGATCCGTCGTGCAGCCCGAGGCCGCGCGCGCGCTCGGCCGAGAACTCCACGACGCGCGCGTCGTTGAGAAAGGTCTCGACCGTGACGGCGTGGCGCCGGAGCGTCGGCCGCGCGCAGCCTCCCCACGGCGTCGAGAGCGGCCCGACGAAGCGCATCGAGCGCCCCACCATGCGCCTCGCCTCCGCGTCGGAGAGCGCCGAGAGGTTCGACCGCAGGTACTCGGTCACGCGCCACGAGCCCGTGATCGCCGCGCGCGACTCGCGGCCCTCGGTGTCGCTCGCCGCGTCGACCGTCGCGGTCACGTCGAGCATCAGGGGCGTGTGGTGGTGCGCCGTGAGCTGCTCGAGGATCGTGCCCCGCACGGTGATCTCTCGGCCCACCGCGGCCCGCACGCGGGCGCGCAGCGCGACGTCGGTGAGTATGAGCTGCAGGCGGTCGGCGCGCGTGGCGGTGTGGCGCGGAGGGGTCTCCTGCTCGCCGAGCACGGCACACACCGGGCGCGCGGGCACCAGCGCGAGGTAGTGCTCCACGCGGTCGTTGGCGTCACGGCCGCGGGCCTCGACGACGCGTCCGCGCAGCGTGGCGCCGTCCGGGGTCGCGGGCACGCACGTGGCGGCGGCGCAGTCGCAGCGGTCCTGGGCGAGCGCGGGTGCGGAGAGCATCGACGCGATGGCGAGCACGATCGAGGCGAGGCGTGTGTGCATGAGCGATGCTCCGTGGGCGTGCAAACGGGCGGCGATGGAATCCGATTCCGTCCTGGGGGCCCCCGCCCGCGCTGCCAGCCTCGCGCGGCGCTGACGGCGGGGTCAGGCCTTGCCCCCGAAGCGGGGGCGAGGCCGCGCGGCAGCGCGGAGTGGGGGCCGTCGGCGTGCCTCGCCCTCGCTCAGCGCTCGCGCTTGACCTCGGGGTAGAGGAACTCCGTGAGCACCACCACGAGGTCGTCGTAGAGCTCGCTCACGCCGTCGAGGCGGCGCCACTGCGTCGCGGGCTCGTCCCACACGTAGAGGATGGGTCGCGAGCCCTTGCCCGCGCGCTCGCCCCCGAGCTCGATGGCGCCGACCTCGCGCTTCCACCCGACGGTGATCTGCGCGTTGCGCCCGTCGCGCGTGAGCTTGAAGCGGTCCTGCGCGTCGCGGGTGAGGCGCAGCCCGGGGGGCGCGTCGGGGCCCGTGAGCACCTTCGCGAGCGTCTCGATCTTCTCGAGGCCCTTGCGGTTGAGCAGCGGCTCTCCGTCGGGCGCCGCGCGCTCGCGCACGGCCTTCGAGAGGTCGGCCAGGAGCCCCTGGCCGCGCGTGTCGTCCTGGTCACCCATGGCGCGACGGTATCACCAACGCGCTCACAGCCAGAAGCGCACGCCGGCCATGGGGCCGCCGAGGTCGACGAGGTTGGCGTCGCTGCCGAGGCCCGTGTAGTCGTAGCCGATGAACACCTCGGTGAGGCCGACCATCACGCCCGCCGAGGCGCGCACGAAGGTGAGCAGCGCGTGGCCCACCGAGCCGATGCCCGCGTCGATCGAGAGCACCCACGGGCGCGAGGGGAAGATGTCGACGCCCAGCGCCCCGTCGACGCCGAACACGCTGCCCTCGGCGTCTTTGAAGTGGCGCGCCGCGGCCCCGATGCGGAACTGGTACCCGGGCTGCTCGACCAGCCGCACGTCGAGCCCGATGCGACCGAGCGCGAGCGTGGTGAAGGTGCCCCCCACCGACTCGCCGTAGAGCGAGTAGGCCACCATGAGGTCGACCGGGATCGGGAACTGCACGCGCGCCGAGAGGCCCGCGCGCCCCGCGCCTTCGAGCACGTAGCCCGCGTCGAGGCCGATGCGAACGGCCGTGCGCTCGCGGATGCCGCGCGACTCGTCCATCGGTCGCGAGTACCCGCTCCACGCGTACGCGTAGGGGTACGGGCCCCACACGAGCGGAGGCATGTACCCGGCCCACACGCCGTAGCCCGGGTTGCCGTAGCCGTAGCCGTAGCC
>JBDHVF010001125.1:0-2735 GCA_039809605.1 Polyangiales bacterium
CGGTCAGGGCGCGCTCGTCGACGCGTCGCTCGACGAAGGCGCGCGCGCGGCCGTCGAGGCGCTGCGCGCGCGTGGGCGCACGACGGCGGTGGTGGCGCGCGGGGGCGCGGCCGTCGCGGTGCTGGGCATGGCCGACCCGGTGCGCGACGAGGCGGGCGAGGCCGTGGCGCGCCTCGCGGCGATGGGCGTGACCTCGCACCTCGTGTCGGGCGACCACCCCGAGACGGTGGCCGCCGTGGCGAGCGAGGTGGGCATCGCGAGCGAGAACGTGCGCGCGGGCGTGCTGCCGGGCGACAAGGCCGACGCGGTCGAGGCGCTCAAGGCCGGCGGCCGCGTGGTGGCGATGGTGGGCGACGGCGTGAACGACGCGCCCGCGCTCGCCGCGGCCGACGTGGGCTTCGCCATGGGCGGCGGCACCGACGTGGCGATCGAGGCCGCGCCCGTGACGCTCATGCGCGCCGACCCCCGCGTGGTGGCCGACGCGATCGCCCTCTCGCGCTCGGTCATGGCGATCATCCGCCAGAACCTCTTCTGGGCGTTCGTCTACAACGCCGTGGGCATCCCCCTCGCGGCCTTCGGGCTGCTCGAGCACCTCGGCGGGCCGATGCTCGCGGCGGCGGCGATGGCCATGAGCTCGGTGTCGGTGGTGACCAACTCCCTGCGGCTGCGCAGCGCGTGACGGTCAGCGCCTGCGCCGCGGGGCCTCGTCGGGCTTGCGCGCGAGGAAGAGGTAGTTGAACCCGCGGAGGTAGAAGTTCTCTCGCTCCGCGGCGAGGTGGTAGTTGCCCTTGTCGAGGTCCTTGTTGTGGCGGACCACCGACACGATGTCGACGGGCTCGAAGAAGAGGGTGAAGATCGAGAAGAGGCCGAAGCCCACGGGCGCGAGGCCTCGCTTCTTCTCGAAGTAGTCGCACACGTAGAGCGCGAAGGTGCCGCCGGGCCTCAGCACCCTCCGGGCCTCTTCGAAGACCTTGCGCATCTCCTGGAAGTACCGCGGGTCGAAGGCCGACAGCTTGCCGATGCACGCGGGGTCGGCCGAGTAGTCGATGTGGTCGGAGTACGGCGGGTCGACGAAGAACACGTCGGCCTCGCCCGACTCGACCGGGAGCCTGCGCGCGTCGGCGCGCTCGATGTCGGCGCGGTAGGGCGAGAGGTCGAAGCCCCGCGCGCGGCGCCCGAGGTCCTTCGCGACGTCGAGCGTCGTGCCCGAGCCGCACATGGGGTCGACCACGAGGTCGCCCTCGCGCGAGTACCGCTTGAGCACGTTCCAGATGACCCACGAGGGCGTGGCGCCGACGTAGCGGCTGTCGCCCTGCATCGCATCGCCGTAGTGCTGCGAGGGGTACTCCCAGAGCGTCGTGGTCTGCACGCGCAGCGGGGGCTTCTTGAAGTGCTGTCGCCGCGGGGGCGGCCGGTCGGGCGGGGGCATCGCCCGGTGAGAGCTATCCCACCCGGTGCTCTGCGCGCAACGGGGCGGCGTGCGGGGGCGCCTCGGGCGCGAGGTGCCGCTCGAGCAGCACGAGGGGGCCGGGCACGAGGCCCGTGACCACCAGCGTGGCGAAGGCGAGCGAGAGGGGCACGCGCTCGCGCGGCGTGAGGTCGGGCACGGGCGAGTGCGCGAGGTGCTCGGGCGCGAGGCCGAACATCGCCAGAAAGAGCCCGCGCAAGAGGGTGATGCCGTTGAGCGCCGTCGCGAGGATGAGCGCCCCCACGCCGAGCGCAGGGCCCGCCACCGCGGCGCGCAGGAGGAAGTCCTCGCCCACGAGGCCGAGCGTGCCGGGGAAGCCCGCGGTGGCGATGGAGAGCAGCGCGTAGAGCCCCACGGCCCACGGCGCCGAGCGCACCACGCCCGCGAGCGACTGGAAGGTCACCGCCCCGCGCCGCGCCTCGAGCGAGGCCAGCACCATGAGCAGCGCCGGGATCGCCACCGCGATCACCACCGACTGCACCGCGGCGCCCGCGACGCCCGCGGCGGTGCCCGTGACCGCGCCCGCGAGCGCCAGCGACGCCTGGCTCGTGCGCACGAACAGAATGGCCTTGCGCAGGTCGTGCTGCACCAGGCCCAGCAGCCCCGCGACGGCGGCCGAGCCCCACCCCGCGGCCGCGAGGAAGGGCGTCGCCCGGTGCGCGGCCTCGGGCAGCGCCGGGAGCGCCACGCGCACGAACACCGCCACGCCCACGGGCGCCGCGAGCTGCGCGACCACCGAGGGCAGGGCCGTCGGCGTGGTGAGCGCCGAGTGCAGCCAGGCGTGAAAGGGCACCGCGCCCGTGAGGATCACCGCCGCGAGCGCGAGGAAGCCCAGCGCCTCGACCTGCGACGCGTACGGCAGGCCCGCCCGCGCCAGCGAGGCGAAGTCGAGCGGCAGCGCCACGCCCTGACGCGCGCCGGCCCAGGCCATGACCCCGAGGCCCAGGGCCAGCGGCAGCGCGCTGCCCACGACGAGGATGCCGAAGGGCCGCGCCGCCTGCGTGCCCCGCAGCGCGCGCCAGCCCGCCCACGCGGCGACGCTCCACGACGCGAGGAGCGCCGCGCCGTCGAGCGCGAGCAGGGCGCCGAAGAGGGCGGCCTCCTGCGCGAGGAGCAGCGCCACGCCGCCGGGCGCGAACGACCGCCGCGGCGCGGCCACGAGCAGGTCGGTGACGGTGGCCCCGAGCGCGGGCACCGCGAGGGCCGCGAAGGGGTCGAAGCCGAAGGCCACGCGCAGCGCCGCGACCGCGGGCGAGGCGTCGACCCA
>JBDHVF010001126.1:0-2726 GCA_039809605.1 Polyangiales bacterium
GCGCCCCCCATCCTTGCGCCCCGGAGGGGCCGCATCCTTGCACAGCCCGGCGGCTCGACGCCGGGTTTGAGCAACCCTCACGCCCGCATCACGCGCGCGGATGCGCGACCCTCACGCCCGCATCACGCGCGCGGATGCGCATCCCCGACGCCGTCACCACACCGAGCGTGGCGCGTCGTCGCTCATCGCGCAGAGCCTACCCATGAGGCTTCCCCGCCGCAGGAACCTTCGATAGAAATGTCTCCATGAAGCTCCGCGCGTCGCTGATCCTTTCGGTGGCCCTCACGGCCTGCGGCAACAACCCGCCCCCGACGCGCCCCGACGCGAGCGCCGACGCGCCCGCGGCCGACGCGCCCTCCCCCGACGCGCCCTCCCCCGACGCGCCCACGACGGACGTCCCCACGCCCGACGCGCCCGCCCCCGACGCGCCGCAGCCCACGGACACCCCCGCGACCGACGGCGGTGTGATCCCCGGGTCGACGGTCACGTACACCGAGACGCGCGCGGCGTGTCGCGACCGCAACCCGCTGCGCAACGCGTACTTCGGCGACCTGCACGTGCACACGTCGCTCTCGTTCGACGCCTACGGGTGGGAGAACCGCAACGACCCCGCGGCGGCCTACCGCTTCGCGCGCGGAGAGACCATCCGGCTCGCGCCCCTCGGCGCCGACGGCGTGGGCACGCGGCCCGTGCACCTCGACCGGCCGCTCGACTTCGCGGCCGTCACCGACCACTCGGAGTTCCTCGGCGAGGTGAGCATCTGCACCACGCCGAGCGCCACGGGCTACGACTCGCTCATCTGCCGCGGCTTTCGCTCGGGCGGCATGGTCGGCTTCGCCGAGTTCGGCGCCCAGCTCGCGCGCACGAACCCCTCGCGCTACCCCTTCTGCGGCGCGGGCGACGCCAACTGCCTCATGACCGAGGGGCGCATCTGGCGCGACGTGCGCAACGCCGCCGAGGGCGCCTACGACCGCACCGCCGACTGCCGCTTCACGTCCTTCGTGGCCTACGAGTGGACCGGCACCACGGCCGGCGCGAACCTGCACCGCAACGTCATCTTCCGCAACGCCAGCGTGCCCGACCTGCCCGTCACGTACATCGACCAGCCCACCGCGCCGGGCCTCTGGGCGACGCTGCGACAGCGCTGCAACACGATGACGCCCGGCTGCGACGCGCTCGCCATTCCCCACAACGCCAACCTCTCGAACGGGCGCATGTTCGCCGTCGAGTACCCCGCGGGCTCCACGATGGAGCAGCAGCGCCAGGCCGCGGCGCTGCGCGCGGAGATGGAGCCCCTGGTCGAGATGGTGCAGCACAAGGGCGCCTCGGAGTGCGACCGCGCCTACAGCGCCTCGGACGAGGCCTGCGGCTTCGAGATCGCCCGCACCGGGCCCATGTGCGCGGGCACCTCGGGCATGACCGACTGCGTGAGCCGCGCCAACTACGTGCGCTACGCGCTCCAGTCGGGCCTCGCCGAAGAGGCCCGCCTCGGGGTGAACCCGCACCGCCTCGGCGTCATCGCCAGCACCGACACGCACAACTCCACGCCCGGCAACACGGCCGAAGAGACCTTCCCCGGCCACGTGGGCACCCAAGACGACCAGGCCAGCGAGCAGCTCGGCGACACGCTCAAGGCCTTCAGCCCCGGCGGCCTCGCGGGCGTGTGGGCCGTCGAGAACTCGCGCGACGCCATCTTCGACGCGATCCGACGGAGGGAGACCTTCGGCACCAGCGGCACCCGCATCCGCGTGCGCATGTTCGGCGGCTGGGGCTTCACGCCCGCGATCTGTTCGGACCCCGAACTGGTGCGCCGCGGGTACACCGAGGGCGTCCCGCAGGGGGCTTCGCTGCCCGACCGTACGGGCACGAACAACCCCCGCTTCGTGGTGGTGGCGACGGCCGACCGCACGCCCCTGCAGCGCGTCGAGGTGGTGAAGGTCTGGATCGACCGCGACGGCCACGCCCAGGAGCGCGTGGTCGTCGTGGCGGGCTCGGCCTCCAACGGCTCGTCGGTCGACGCGAGCACCTGCGCCACCACGCCCGGCGCCGGGCAGATGTCGCTCTGCGGCGTGTGGACCGACGACCAGTACGACCCCTCGCAGCGCGCGGCGTACTACACCCGCGTGCTCGAGAACCCCACGTGCCGCTGGAGCACCCGGGCCTGCAACGGCCTCCCCGCCGCGGGGCGCCCGGCCGCTTGCACCGACGGGTCGATCCCCCGCACCATTCAAGAGCGCGCGTGGAGCTCGCCGATCTTCTACTCCCCTCGTTGAATGACTGAACGCCGTCGCTGGTGGCGCGAGCCCGCGCTGCACTTCGTCTTGCTGGGCGCCGCGCTCTTCGGCCTCGACGCGTGGCGCCGCCCCCGCGAGTCGCCGCGCGACGTGACCGTGTCGGCCTCGTACGTGCGCGGCGTCCGCGAGGACTACGCCCGCCGCAACGGCCGCCCCCCCACGCGCGACGAGCTGCGCGCCGAGGTCGACCGCTTCGTGCGCGAGGAGGTGCTCTACCGCGAGGCCCTCTCGCTCGGCCTCGACCGCGGCGACCTCATCGTGCGCCGCCGCCTCGTGCAGAAGATGGAGTTCCTCTTCGAAGACGTGGCCCCGCCCCGCGCCCCCACCGACGACGAGCTCTCGCGCTACCTCGCCGCCCACGCCGACCGCTACGCCACGCCCTCGCGCGTGACCCTTCGCCACGTCTTCTTCGACCGCGGCCGCCGCGGCGAG
>JBDHVF010001127.1:0-2720 GCA_039809605.1 Polyangiales bacterium
CCTCGTGGGGTAGTCTCGCGCGCCCCAACACCGAGGAGCGCCTTGATGATCACCCCCGCCGCCTACGTCGTCGACGCCGTTCGAACGCCCATCGGGAGGTTCCGCGGCGCGCTCTCGACCGTGCGCCCCGACGACCTCGCGGCGCACGTGATCCGCGCGCTGCGCGAGCGCAACGCCGCGGCCGTCGAGGCCGTCGACGAGGTGGTCTTCGGCGCCACCAACCAGGCCGGCGAAGACAACCGCAACGTCGCGCGCATGGCCGCGCTGCTCGCGGGCCTGCCCTACGAGGTCACGGGCGTCACGGTCAACCGCCTGTGCGGCTCGGGGCTCGAGGCGCTCCAGTACGCGGCGCGCGCGGTTCTCACGGGCGAGCGCGACGTGGTGATCGCGGGGGGCGTCGAGAGCATGACCCGCGCGCCCTTCGTGATGGCCAAGCCCGAAGAGGCCTTCGAGCGCACGCCCCCCGCGGTGTTCGACACGTCGCTCGGGTGGCGCTTCAAGAACCCCCTGATGGAGAAGCGCTTCGCCCTCGAGTCCATGGGCGAGACGGCCGAGAACGTGGCCGAGCGGTACAACCTCACCCGCGACGAGCAGGACCGCTACGCCCTCGAAAGCCAGCGCCGCGCCGCCGCCGCGTGGGAGCGCCACGCCTTCGCGGGCGAGGTGGTGCCCGTCGGGGTCGCGCAGCGCAAGGGCCCGCCCGTGGCCTTCGCGCGCGACGAGTCGGTGCGCGGCGACGCCACGCTCGAGGCGCTCGCGAAGCTGCCCGCGGTGTTCCGCAAGGGCGGCACGGTCACGGCGGGCAACTCGTCGCCGCTCAACGACGGCGCCGCGGCGCTGCTCGTCGTGAGCGAGGCGGCGGTCAAGCGACTGGGGCTCGTCCCGATGGCTCGGGTGGTCTCCAACGCCGTCGCGGGCGTCGAGCCGAACCTCATGGGCCTCGGGCCCATCCCCGCGATGCGCCGCGCCCTCGAGCGCGCGAGGCTCGCGGCGGGCGACCTCGACACCGTGGAGCTCAACGAGGCCTTCGCCGCGCAGAGCCTCGCGTGCGTGCGCGAGCTCGGCCTCGACCCCGCGCGCGTGAACCCCGACGGCGGCGCCATCGCCCTCGGCCACCCCATCGGGTGCTCGGGCGCCCGCGTCGCCGCCACGCTCGTTCACCGCATGAAGCGCGAGGGCCTGCGCCGCGGCGCCGCCTCGCTCTGCATCGGCGTCGGCCAGGGCATCGCCACGGTGTTCGAACGCGCGTAGCGGTCAGTACAGGACGCGCGTGCGGAGGTTGGTCGGCAGCGCCGCCATCGCGGTGCTCACGGCGTCGGAGACCTCGCGCTCGATGTCCATCACGAGGTAGCCGATGTCGGCGTCGGTGGCGAGCACCTGGCCGAGGATGTTCGCGCCCACGTCGGACACGATGCGGTTGATGTCACGCAGCACGCCGGGCACGTTGCGGTGCGCGTTGAGCACGCGGTGGGTGCCGGGGATGAGCGCGGGCTCCACCTGCGGGAAGTTCACCGAGCCCGCGGTCGAGCCCGCGTCGATGTAGCGCACCAGGCTCGTGGCGACCTCGCGGCCGATGGCCGCCTGGGCCTCGACGGTCGACCCCCCGATGTGCGGCGTGAGGATCACGTTGGCGAGGCCCCGCAGCTCGCTCTCGAAGCCGTCGGAGTTGGTCTCGGGCTCCTCGGGGTACACGTCGATCGCGGCGCCCGCGAGGCGGCCTCCGCGGATGGCCGCGGCGAGCGCGGGGATCTGCACCACCGTCCCGCGGCTGGCGTTGAGCAGGTACGAGCCCTTGCGCATGTGCGCGATCTCTTCGGGGCCGATCATCTTGTGGGTCTGCGGCGTGGCGGGCACGTGCAGGGGGACGAAGTCCGAGTGGGCGAGCAGCTCCGCGAGGGTGCCGCAGGGGCGGTTGTTGCCCATGGGGAGCTTCGAAGCGATGTCGTAGTAGAGCACCCGCATGCCGAAGGCCTCGGCGAGCACGCCCACCTGCGAGCCGATGTGCCCGTAGCCCACGATGCCCAGGGTCTTGCCGCGCACCTCGAAGCAGCCCGCCGAGACCTTGCGCCAGCGGCCCGCGTGCACCTCCCTCACGCGGTCGCCGAGCTGGCGCGCGAGCATCACCACCTCGGAGAGGATCATCTCGGCCACGCTGCGCGTGTTGCTGAACGGCGCGTTGAAGACCGGCACGCCCGAGAGCTTGGCGGCCTTGAGGTCCACCTGGTTGGTGCCGATGCAGAAGCACCCCAGGGTGAGCAGGTCCTTCGCGGCGTCGACCACGCGCGCGGTCACGTGCGTCTTGCTGCGGATGCCCAGCACCTGCACGTCGCGCACCTTCTCGCAGAGCGCGTCTTCGGAGAGCGCGCCCGTGAGCGACTCGACCTCGAAGCCGTTCTCCTCGAAGAGCTCGTGCGCCGACGAGTGGATGTTCTCGAGCAGCAGCACCTTCATGCCCGCGCTCGTGTGGGGGTGCGTCTCGGTCGCCATGGTCGGCGGGTTGTGGCGCACGGGGCGCCGCGCCGTCAAGGCGTTCGAATGAATGCACGGCCGTGCTCCTCGCAACAGGTGACGCACAGATGACGCCGCGCCGGCGGGTACCGGCGACGGCGCCCCGTCGCGCGGCGTGACGCACGCCACGCACCCAACACCCGACCACCGCACGAGGACACACGACCATGACGCCCCGCTACGCCTGGGCGCGGAGGGCCTCGCTCGCCCTG
>JBDHVF010001128.1:0-2715 GCA_039809605.1 Polyangiales bacterium
GGAGCCGCGGCTGCCCTCTCGCTGCCGGCGTCACGATCGAACCGCGCTTCGAGCGCTGACAGCGTCGCGAATGCGCCGCGGCTCTGCGGAGCCGCGGCTGGTCGCTCGCCGCCGACGTCGCAAATGCGCCGCGGCTCTGCGGAGCCGCGGCTGCCCTCTCGCCGCCGACGTCTCGATCGAACTGCGCTTCGAGCGCTGCATGCGTCACGATCGAACCGCCCACGCTCGAGACTGGCCGCTACCCAGACCGCCGCATCCTTTCCACGGCCGCGGTGATGTGCGTACAAATGACGCGCGGCCCGCGCGCAACGGAGCGACGTGGTCCGTCGTGGCGCCTGCATGGTGCGGGCGCCGCGCCTCGGAGCCGCTCACGAAACCTTCTGCTCGCTCGGAGTGCTTTCATGCGTCGCGAACGTTACTGGCTTCTCGTGCCCTTCGTGGCGTGGCTGGGCGCCTGCTCGGACTCGGTCACCGCCACCCCGCCTCGGCCTGATGTTCCGCTCGACCAGAGCTCCGACGGAGGCGTCGAACCCGACGTGCCCGTCACCCCCGACGCGGCGCCCGACGCCGCGGTCGACTCGGCGCCCGACGACGTGCCCACGCCGCCCGACGACACCGTGGAGCAGCCCGACGCCGACGACGTGCCCGTGCCGCCCGAAGACACCGTCGAGCCGACCGACACGGTGATCGTCGAAGACGTGCCTCCGATCGACGTCGCGACCCCCGACGTGCCCGTGACCCCCGACGTGCCCGTGACCCCCGACGCGCCGCCGCCGGTCGACGTGACCGACGTGCCGCCCGTCGACGCGGGGCCTCCCTGCACCAACGGGCTCTCCGACGCGTGCCCCGCGTCGGGCGTGGGCCGCTGCGCCGACCTCAACGACGGCAGGGCCCACACGATGGTGTTCACGGGCTTCACCTCGGGCATCCCCGCGAGCTGCGAGGGGACGCAGAGCGGCATGGGCCCCGACGGCGTGGTGCCGCTCACGCTCACCGCGACCTCCGACGTGGTCATCACCTCGATGCCCACGGGCGGCGACCTCACGGTGCTCTCGCTCTTTCGCCCCGGCGGCTGCGGCGTCGCCGCGCAGGAGCTCCGGTGCGCCAACCCGAGCGCGGGGGGCGGCGGGGGCGCGGGCGCGACGGCGACCGTGCGCGCGTCGTCGCTGCCGCCGGGCACCTACTGGGTGCAGGTCGCGGCCGCGCGCGGCGCCGCGGCCATCGTGCAGGCGACGGTCACGCCCGCGCGTCCTCGCGCGACGGGCGACGTGTGCCCCGGCGTGACGGTGACCCCCGACGGCGGGCCCGCGACGCTCTCGACCATGGGCTTTCAGGCCGACGCCGACTGGGGCACCACCTGCGGCGGCGGCAACGCCGGCAACACCGACGCGGTGTTCACGTTCACCCTCGCGGCCGCGCGCGACGTCACCGTCGCCGGCGGCGCCACGGGCGGCGCGGCGCTCTCCGCCGAGCTCTCGACCACCTGCGGCACGCGCCCGTCGACCACCGACCGCTGCGCCACCGGCAACCCCTCGCGCAGGACGTACCGCAACCTCGCGGCGGGCACCTACTACGTCACCGTGACGTCGGGCATGGCCGGTCGCACCCTCATCGCCAACGTCACCACCGCGGCGCCCACCGCGCCCTCGCCCGCCGACACCTGCCCCGGCGTGCCGCTCGCGTCGGGCACGGGGCGCACCGTCGACGTCGCGTCGCTCACGACGCGCATCGCCCCCCTCGCCTGCGTGCCCGGCACCACGGCCGACGCGGCGTTCAACTTCAACGCGCCGGCCGCGGGCAACGACGTGATCGTCCACGTCGCGGCGTCGAACGGCAACGTGGGCATGCAGCTCGAGCGGCCCTGCGGCGGCATGAACGTCGGCGCGTGCGTCGGGCCGGGCATGGGGCGCACGGGCCAGTCGTACTGGCAGCGCTACAGCGGGCTCAGCGCGGGCGCCAACTACGCCATCGTGGCGGCGACGAGCGCCACGACCGGCACCGTGGGCGCGAGCTACGTGACGATCCCCGCGGCGACGCAGGCGACCGTGATGGGCTCGCCCACGTGCATGCGCCCCCAGTCGATCCCGCCCGCGGGCGGGGTCTTTCGCGGCAGCACCTCGGGCGCCTCGCTGCGCACGGGCCCCGGCGGGCTCACGCCGTCGTGCGGCGGCTTCGCCTGCATGGGCGCGCGCACCGTCGTCTACCAGCTCACGCTCACCGAGCGGCGCCACGTCGTCGCCACGATGACCGGCGGCTTCGACACGCTGCTCTTCATCCACTCGGGCGCGACGTGCCCGGGCGCGAGCGTGATGGGCGCGTGCAACGACGACGCGATCGGCACCAGCTCGCAGCTCGACGTGACCCTCGGGCCGGGCACCTACTGGGTCATGGCCTCGGGCTGCGGCTTCGGGTCGGCGGGTGACTACACCCTCGACGTCTTCACCCTCGCCCCCTGATTCCTCGCTTCGTCGCCCCGCGGCTTCCGTTCGCACCGCGCGGGGCATCTGCACTATCCTTCGCGGCGATGGCTGATCCCTCGTCCGCGAACCCCCCCGGCGCAGGCGTGTCGTGCGCGCAGTGCCAGGCCGCGCTCCCGGCCGACGCGACCTTCTGCCTGCGGTGCGGGGCGCGCGTGCAGAAGCCTGCGGCGCCTGCGTTTCATGCCCGCAGCGGCACGCTGCTCGGCGTCGCGATGAGCCCCGGCGCCGTGCCCCC
>JBDHVF010001129.1:0-2713 GCA_039809605.1 Polyangiales bacterium
CTGGCCTCGATCTCGGCCATCGCCCTCGCGTGGGCCTCGACGCGTTCGTGCTCGCGCGCGGCGCGCTCGCGCTCGGCCTCGACGCGCACCTGAAGCTCGTGGGCCTCGCGGGCTTCGCGCGCGAGGCGCTCGGCCTCTTCACGGCGGCGCTGCTCGGCGACCCGCTCGGCCTCGAGGGCGGCGGCGCGACGCTCGGTCTCCGCGCGCTCGGCCTCGAGCTTCGTGACGCGCGCGCGCTCGGCCTCCTCGGCGCGGCGCGCGAGCTCGCGCACCCGCTCCTCTTCGAGGCGCTGGATCTCGTGGATCGACGTGAGAACCGAATCGTCGTGCGTGGCTGCCATGGCGCTGCTCCCTCTCGACCGATCGCCGCCTCCCATGGCGGCCGGTGCATCCTCAGACGACTGTCCTACTGAAAAGTTTTGATGTGGCAGAACTTTTCGGCGAGCGAGTTCCTACCACGACAAAATAGTTCGTCAAAACTGTAATTATTGAGATATGCATGCATACGTATGCTGCGATCGATCGGGCCTTTGTTGCAGTGCAACATTTTCCCTTGCCAGGGCCGCGCGCGCGGCACTAGAACGCGCGCCGGAGGAACCCATCGATGGAACTCAAGGACCTCAAGATCATCGTGACGGGCGGCGCGCAGGGCATGGGCGCCCATTTCGTGCAGCGCCTCGCCGAGGGCGGCGCGCAGGTGGCCGTGGGCGACGTGAAGGAAGACGGCCTGGCCGCGGTGGTCGAGGCCGCGAAGGGGCTGCCCGGCAAGGTGCACGCGCGCAAGCTCAACGTGGCCGACGAGGCCGACGTGGTGGGCTTCGTGGCCTGGGCGCACGACGCGATGGGCGGCCTCAACGGCCTGATCAACAACGCGGGCATCCTGCGCGACGGGCTGCTCGTGAAGAAGGACCGCGAGACGGGCAAGATCGTCAAGCTCGGTCGCGAGCAGTGGGACGCCGTGATCGGCGTGAACCTCACGGGCGCGACCATGGTCGTGCGCGAGGTCGTGGCGAAGATCGCCGAGACCGGCGCCCGCCCCGGCGTGGTGGTGAACATCTCGTCGGTCGCGCGCCACGGCAACCGCGGCCAGTCGAACTACACCGCCGCGAAGGCCGCCCTCGCCGCGAACACCGTCACCTGGGCGCGCGAGTTCGCGCCCTTCGGCGTGCGCGTGGGCGCCGTCGCCCCCGGCATGATCGAGACGCCCATGACGCAGGGCATGAACCAGAAGGCCCGCGACGCCCTGGTCGCCGCCATCCCCGTGGGCCGCATCGGCCTGCCCGAGGACATCTGGCGCGCCGTGAAGTTCGTGATCGAGTGCGACTACTTCAACGCCCGCACGATCGACGTCGACGGCGGCCTCACGATGTAGACTCCCGCGCGCGTCCACGCGACGCGTGACCTCTCGTTCGTAGCACCGCGCACCCACCGTTGATCGACCCACGCCGCCGCGTCGCCGCGCTCTTCGTGCTCTCGGGCGCGAGCGGCCTGGTGTTCGAGGTGATCTGGGTGCGCCAGCTCGCGCTCTGGGTCGGCCACGGCACCGCCGCGGTGAGCCTCGTGGTCGCGGCCTTTCTCGCGGGCCTCGTGCTCGGCAGCGCGCTGGGCGGGCGCCTCGCCGACCGCGGCGGACGTCTCGTCCGCACGTACGCCGCGCTCGAGGCCCTCACCGGCGCCGCCGCGCTCGCGGTGAGCGCGCTCCTCTCGCGCTCGGCCTCGCTCTCGGCCTGGATCGCCGACCACGCCCCGCCCTTCGCGTCGTCGCTCCCGGCGCGCGTGCTCGCGGGCTTCGCGGTCGTGCTCGTGCCCACCGCGGCCATGGGCGCGACGCTCCCCGTGCTCACGCGCCACCTCGCGCGCTCGCGCGAGCACGTGGGCGCGCCCCTCGCGACCCTCTACGCGCTCAACACCCTCGGCGCCGCCGCGGGCTGCGCGCTCGCGGGCTTCGCGCTGCTCGGCTCGCTCGGCATGCTCCGCACCGCCGTCGCCGCGTCGTGCGCGAACCTCGCCGTCGCGGCCCTCGCGTGGACGCTCGACCCCTCCGCGACCCCGCCCGAGTCTCCCCCGGCGCACCGCGGCGAGCCCGCGCCCCGCGGCGAGCTCGGGGCCCTTGCGCTCATCGCGGCGGCCAGCGGGTTCGCGGCGATCGCGTGCGAGGTGCTGTGGTTCCGCGTGCTGCACGCGTTCGTCACGTCGTCGACGTACGCGTTCACGCTGCTGCTCGTGGTCTACCTCGCGGGCCTGGTGCTCGGCGGCGCCCTCTACGCGCGCCGCTACGCGGCGCACCCCCGGCCGTGGGAGCTCCTCGCCGACGTGCAGTCCGCGCAGGCCGCCGCCACCGTGGCCTCGGTGGCCCTGCTCGGCCGCGCGTCGACCCTCGCGGGCGCGCTCTCGCGCACAGCAGCCACGGGCGACGCCGACCTCGTGCACCTCGCCCTCGGGGCCGCGGTCATCCTCGGGCCCGCGACCGTGATGGGGGTGAGCTTTCCGCTGGTGGCCTCGCTCGGCGCGCGCGCGGGGCGCGGCGTGGGGCGCGGCGTCGGCGCGCTCGCCGCGGCCAACACCCTCGGCGGCGCCCTCGGCTCGCTCGTCACCGGGCTCGCGCTCATCCCGACCTTCGGAACGCTCCCCTCGTTCGCCCTCGCGACCGCCCTCTCGCTCGGCGCCTCGCTCGCCGCGCGCCGCCGCGCGTCGGGCGCGCTCACGCGCCGCG
>JBDHVF010001130.1:0-2713 GCA_039809605.1 Polyangiales bacterium
CGGCGGGCGCGTCGGGTTGCGCGTCGAGGCGCGCGTCGGGCTGCGCGTCGGGCGACGCGTCGGGCGCGGCGTCCATGGGGGTGACGACGTCGGAGGCGTCGTCGGCGATGTCCGCGGAGGCGTCGTCGGGCGGGGCGCTCGGCCCGCCGCCGGAGCTGCACGCCGCGAGCACGAAGGAAACGAAGATCAGTGCTGTCCGTCGCATGGCGGCGGAGACTACACCGCGGCGAGGGCGCGCGGGTGCCGGCGTTCTCACGGTGGAGGGTTTGACACCCGTTCTCGCCGGGTGTTAGAGGCGCCGCTGCGAACGGCAATCGGGCGCCCCCGGCGCGGTGCGAGGCACCGGCCACCGGCAGCGCCATTCTCATGAGCGAGGCGGAGCGATGTTCAAATCGATCTCTCTCTTCTCGGGTAACGCCAACCAGCCCCTCGCGGCGGCGATGGCGGGCTACCTCGAGGTACCGCTGGGCCGGGTGAAGGTCGGGCGCTTCTCCGACGGCGAGATCGCCGTCGAGATCGGCGAGAACGTGCGCGGCGTCGACGTGTACGTGGTGCAGGCCACGTGCACGCCGGTGAACGACTCGATCATGGAGATGCTCATCATGTCCGACGCCCTGCGCCGCGCGAGCGCGGCGAGCGTCACGGCCGTGATGCCCTACTACGGCTACGCCCGTCAGGACCGCAAGGTCGCGGGCCGCACGCCCATCACGGCCAAGCTCGTGGCCGACCTCATCGCCACGTCGGGCGTCGACCGGGTGGTGACGGTCGACCTGCACGCGGGGCAGATCCAGGGCTTCTTCAACGTGCCGGTCGACAACCTCTACGCGATGCCCGTGCTGCTCGACCAGCTCCGCGCGATCCCGATGCACGAGCCCGTGATGGTGTCGCCCGACGCGGGCGGCGTCGAGCGCGCGCGCGCCTACGCCAAGCGCCTCAACGCCTCGCTGGCCATCATCGACAAGCGCCGCGAGCGCGCGAACGTCTCCGAGGTGATGCACATCATCGGCGACGTGAAGGGCCGCGACTGCGTGCTGCTCGACGACATGATCGACACCGCCGGCACGCTCACCAACGCCGCGAAGGCCCTGCACGAGCAGGGCGCGCGGAAGATCTACGCCGCCGCCACCCACGCCGTGCTCTCGGGCCCCGCGGTCAACCGCATCGTCGACTCGCCCCTCACCGAGGTGATCGTGACCGACACGATCCCGCTGCGCGACGAGGCGAAGGCGTGTTCGAAGTTCCGCGTCGCCACCGTGTCGCGCCTGCTCGCCGAGGCCGTGCGCCGCATCCACAACAGCGACTCCATCAGCTCGCTCTTCGTCTGAGCTCGAACCACCCGTCTCCAACGCTTCGTCTTCGAAGCCCGCGGCAAACGGCGGCGCGCGTCCCCCGTCGCGTGGGCGACGCTCCAGGGTCGTCGCGCGTGCGCGCAGAATGCTGGCGCTCGCGCGCGGATTGAGAGACACACCCGCGCATGAGCCATCTTCACCGGGCCTTATGGGCCCTTCCCCTGGTGCTGCTCCCGCTCGTCGGGTGCAGCGACTCGTCTCCGACGCCCACGCCCGACGCCGCCGTCGACGCGCCCGCTGACACCGCCGCCGACGCGCCCGCTGACACGAGCGCCGACGCGAGCGCCGATGTGACGTCCGACGCGAGCGCCGACGCGAGCGCCGACGCCACCGCCGACGCGGCCTCCGACGGCGGCATGGGCAGTTTGCGCTTCCTCACGCAGTTCAACGCGGCGATGGGCCAGCTCCCCGAGGGCGTGGCGTTCCGCGACGGCGTGGCCTACGTGGGCTTCGCGCCCACGGGGCAGATCCTGCGCGTCGACGCGACGGGCGCGACGACCATGTTCGGCCAGGTGCCGATCCCCCCGTCGATGAACCCCACGATGCCCAACGGCTACCTGCTGGGCCTCGCGTTCGACCGCACGGGCAACCTCTACGCGGCCGCGCCCACCTTCGGCGCGGCCTTCATGGCGGGCGTCTACCGCCTGCCCCCCGCGGGCGGCATGGCGACGCTCTTCGCGCGCGACGCCATGGGCCGCATGAACTTTCCCAACGGCATCGACTTCGACGCCACGGGCAACCTCTTCGTCACCGACTCGGGCAGCGGCAGCGTGTTCAAGATCTCGCCCGACGGCATGACCGTCACCCAGTGGGTGACCGACATGACGCTCCAGGGCGTCATGGGCGCCAACCCCTGCGGGCCGGGCGCGGGCTTCCCCATCGGCGCCAACGGCATCGTCGTCGACTCGATGGGCAACAACGTGTACGTGACCAACACCGACCGCGCGACGCTCCTGCGCATCCCCATCGGCGCGGGCGGCGCGGCGGGCACGCCCACGGTGCTCGTGGCCCAGGACTGCACGCGCCTCGCCGGCGCCGACGGCCTCACGCGCGGCCCCGACGGCGCGCTCTACATCGCCGCCAACGCGGCCAACGCCATCGCGCGCGTCTCGCTCGACGGCATGAGCGTCTCGGTGCTCGAGTCGCGCGGGCTGCTCGACTCGCCCGCTTCGATCGCCTTCGGCACCCTCATGGGCGCGGGCACCATGTTCATCACCAACGCCGCGTTCACCTCGGCGCAGACCCCCGGCGCCACCCCGAGGCCCGGGCTCATCGCGCGCTCCTTCCCCTAGTCAGAAACCTCCTGCTCAGGCGGCCTTCTTCGCCTCCACTTCGTAGCCGAGCGCTTGAAGCTTTCGGATGGC
>JBDHVF010001131.1:0-2709 GCA_039809605.1 Polyangiales bacterium
CTCCCCTCTCCCGCGGCCTCGCGGGAGAGGGGGCGGGGGTGAGGGTATGCAGGCTGCTCCCGGGCACCCCCTCCCGCATCCGCGGGAGGGGGACGGGGGGAGGGCTACTCCTCGCGGTAGATCTCGCCGCCCTGCGCGCGGAACTCCTCGGACTTCTCGCGGAGGCCGCGCGCCAGGGCGCGCTCGGGCACCACGTCGCCCTGGGCGGCGGCGTAGTCGCGCACCTCCTCGGTGATCTTCATCGAGCAGAACTTCGGGCCGCACATCGAGCAGAAGTGCGAGAGCTTCGAGCCCTCGCCCGGCAGCGTCTCGTCGTGAAACTCCTGCGCGCGCTCGGGGTCGAGCCCGAGGTTGAACTGGTCCTGCCAGCGGAACTCGAAGCGCGCGCGGCTGAGGGCGTCGTCGCGCACCTGCGCGCCGGGGTGGCCCTTGGCGAGGTCGGCCGCGTGCGCCGCGATCTTGTAGGCGATCACGCCGTCGCGCACGTCGTCCTTGTCGGGCAGGCCCAGGTGCTCCTTGGGGGTCACGTAGCAGAGCATCGCGGTGCCGAACCACCCGATCATCGCCGCGCCGATGGCGCTCGTGATGTGGTCGTAGCCCGGCGCGATGTCGGTCGTGAGCGGCCCCAGGGTGTAGAAGGGCGCCTCGTCGCAGAGCTCGAGCTGCTTCTTCACGTTCTCGTGAACGAGCTGCATCGGCACGTGCCCCGGGCCCTCGATCATCACCTGCACGTCGTGCTGCCACGCCTTGCGCGTGAGCTCCCCGAGCGTCGCGAGCTCGGCGAACTGCGCCTCGTCGTTCGCGTCGGCGATCGACCCCGGCCGCAGCCCGTCGCCGAGCGAGAACGACACGTCGTACGCGCGCATGATCTCGCAGAGCTCGTCGAAGTGCGCGTAGAGAAAGTTCTCCTCGTGGTGGGCGAGGCACCACTTCGCGAGGATCGACCCGCCGCGCGAGACGATGCCCGTGACCCTCTTCGCCGTGAGCGGGATGTACCGCAGCAGCACGCCCGCGTGGATGGTGAAGTAGTCCACGCCCTGCTCGGCCTGCTCGATGATGGTGTCCCTGAAGAGCTCCCAGGTGAGGTCCTCGGCCCTGCCGCCGACCTTCTCGAGCGCTTGATAGATCGGCACCGTGCCGATGGGCACGGGGCTGTTGCGCACGATCCACTCGCGCGTCTCGTGGATGTTCCGCCCCGTGGAGAGGTCCATCACGGTGTCGGCGCCCCAACGGATCGCCCACACCATCTTCTCGACCTCGTCTTCGATCGTCGACGCCACGGCGCTGTTGCCGATGTTCGCGTTGACCTTCACCCTGAAGTTGCGCCCGATGACCATGGGCTCGACCTCGGGGTGGTTGACGTTCGCGGGGATGATCGCGCGCCCGCGCGCCACCTCGTCGCGCACGAACTCGGGGGTGATGCGCCGGGGCATCACGGCGCCGAAGCTCTCGCCGCGGTGGTGACCCCTCGCCGCGGCCTCGTCGACCTTCGCCTGCTCGCGGATGGCGACGTACTCCATCTCGGGCGTGACCTCGCCGCGGCGGGCGTAGTGCATCTGCGTCACGGCCCGACCGCCCTTCGCGCGCATCGGGCGTCGCTCGCCGGGGAAGCGCAGCCCATCGAGCGACGCGTCGGCGAGGCGCGCGCGGCCGTAGTCCGACGTGAGCCCGCGGAGCTCCTCGACGTCGCCGCGGCCGGTGACCCACGCGCGGCGCACGGCCTCGACGCCCCGGCGCAGGTCGATGCGGGCCTCGGGGTCGGTGTACGGCCCCGAGGTGTCGTAGACGGTGACGGGCGCGTTGGCGACGAGCCGCGGCGCGCCGTCGGGGCCCTTCGAGCGCGTGGGCGAGAGCGCCACCTCGCGCATCGGCACGCGCACCGACGGGTGCCGCTCGCCCTGCACCCAGACCCGGCGCGAGCCGGGCAGCGGCCCGCTCGTGATGCCCTCGAGTCGCTCGTCGTCGACGCCCTGCTGCCTCGTGTTCGCCATAGGCGCGGGAACGTCGCGCCTGCGCGACGCACTGTCAACGGGCGGCGTGAGCGTCGGGCGCGCCGCCCTGCTCGCCCGCGGGCGCCGCGATCGGGGCGAGGCCCCGCTGGCCCCTGCGCACGGCCTCGACGCGCTCTCGAATGGCCGCGGCGTTCGGCGGCTCGAGCGCGAGGGCGCTCTCGTACTCGAAGACGGCCGCGTCGCGCGCGCCCGTCTCCTGCGCGGCCTGCGCGAGCGCGAGGTGCACGGCGAGGCTCTCGGGGTCGACGTTGGTCGCGTGCTCGCGCAAGGCGTTGATGTCACCCCACGCGCGCGCCGCCACGAGCGCCTGCAGAAGCTCCCCGAGCGACTCGCGGTCGTGCTGGTCGATGCGCACCACCTCGCGCAGCTCGCGGATGCGCTCGGCGTCGCGGTGCGCGCGCCGGTGCAGCCCCGCCAGCACGCGGTGCGGCTCGACGTGCGTCGGGTCGGCCCGCGCCGCCGCGGCGAGCGCCGAGAGCACCCGCGCGTCGTCGTGGGCGTAGCGCGCCGCCTCGGCCTCCATCATGCGGAGCTCGAAGCCCTCCTTGCCCGCGCGCAGGAGCTCGTCGATCTCGTCGAGCGCCTCGCGGCCCTGGTGGCGCGCGAGCGCGACGCGGGCCCGCACCCAGCGCGCCAGGTGCGTGCTCGCATCGAGCCGCACCGCGCGCTCGGCGAGCTGCGAGGCCGCCGCGCCGTC
>JBDHVF010001132.1:0-2708 GCA_039809605.1 Polyangiales bacterium
GTCGCCGTCGCAGTCGGCGAAGCCCGCCTCGCAGGCGTACGCGCACGCGCCCGCGGCGCACGAGGCCGCGGCGTGGCTGCGCGCGGCGCACGCGCGGCCGCAGCCGCCGCAGTGGGCGACCGACGTCTGCGTGTCGACCTCGCACCCGTTGCTCGCCTCGCCGTCGCAGTCGGCGCGGCCGGCGTCGCAGCCCATCACGCTGCACGAGCCGCTGGTGCAGGTGCCGGTGCCGCCCGCGACGCGGCAGGCGCGGCCGCAGCTCCCGCAGTTGCGCGCGTCGCTGCGCACGTCGACCTCGCAGCCGTTCGCGGCGTCGCCGTCGCAGTCTTGAAAGCCGCTCAGGCACGCGAGCACGCAGCGCCCCGCGACGCAGCCCTGGAGCGACGCGGGCCGCGCCGGGCACGCCGCGCCGCAGGCCGAGCAGTGCGACACGCTCGTGCGCAGGTCGGTCTCGCAGCCGTTGCCGGCGTTGCCGTCGCAGTCGCCGAAGCCCTCGTCGCAGCGGGCGACGGCGCACGCGCCGCCCGCGCAGGCCGCCGTGGCGTTGGCCGGGTCGCACGCGCGCCCGCACGCGCCGCAGTGGGAGGTGCTCGTGCGCGTGTCGGTCTCGCAGCCGTTCGAAGCGTCGCCGTCGCAGTCGGCGAAGCCCGCCGTGCACGTGTAGGCGCAGCGCCCGGCGGCGCACTCGACGACGCTGTGCGCGCGCGCGGCGCAGGCCGCCCCGCAGCCGCCGCAGTTCGCGACGCTCGCCTGCGTGTCGGTCTCGCACCCGTTCGTCGCGTCGCGGTCGCAGTCGGCGTAGGGCGCGGTGCACGCCCCGACGGCGCAGACGCCGTTGACGCAGAGCGCGGCGCCGTTGGTCACGGCGCACGCGTGGTCGCACGCCCCGCAGTGGGCGCGGTTCGACTGCGGGTCGACGCACGCGCCGCCGCAGCACGACTGACCCGTCGGGCAGGGGCGCGCCGCGGTGCACCCGGCGACGCAGACGTTGCCCACGCAGAGCGAGCCCGCGGCGCAGTGGTCGTCGGTCACGCACTCGACGCACTCGCGCGTCATCGTGTTGCAGCGGCGCGGGCGTGAGGCGCCGCCGTCGCCGGTCGCCGAGGCGGCGCAGGCGTCGTCGCCGCGGCAGCCGGGGGCGCAGGCGTGCGTCGCGTCGACGCAGTACTGGCCGACGGGGCAGGTGTCGTCGCTCGCGACGCAGCCGACGCAGCGGCCCGTGGAGACGTCGCACGCGGGCCCGCCGGGGTTGCCCACGCAGTCCGCCGCGCGGGTGCACGGCGGAGGACCGGCGTCGACGACGTCCATCACGTCGGGCGCGTCGGTCACGTCGGCCACGTCGGGGGTGTCGTCGGCGTCGGGCGCGTCGGCGGCGACGGGGAGGTCGGGCATGTCGAGCGAGCCGTCGCGGGCGTTGAACCCGCCGACCACGGCGCGCTCGCCCTGGCAGGCCGCGACGCACACGAAGAGGGCGACCACGAGGCGCGTGAGGCTCATCGGCGACTCCTTCGGGGGTACGCCGCGAGGGTCCAACGGAACGCCGCGATCGCGCAACGCCGAAGCGCGGGGCACGCGGTCGGGTCACTCGTCGTCGTCTTCGGGCGGCGGCGCGGGGCGCGGGCCGTCGAGCACCGCCCGCACGAAGCCATCGCGCTCGTGGCGCAGCCGTCGCACCCGCACCAGGGTCGCGTCGACGTCGCGTCGCAGCGCCGCCAGCCGCAGACGCAGCGCGCACGTGCGGAGCGTCTGGAGCGCGTCCTCCCACGCCGCGAGAGGCCCCGCGAAGGGGTCGATCGAGCCCCACGCGCGGCGCAGCCAGGCATCGAAGACGGCGGCGTCGCCGCGGAGCCGGTAGGCCACCACGGCGAGCTGCTCGGCGTGCGCGA
This sequence comes from Polyangiales bacterium, assembly GCA_039809605.1. Taxonomy (GTDB): domain Bacteria; phylum Myxococcota_A; class Polyangia; order Polyangiales; genus CAISKJ01. The sequence continues at coordinate 1,887 of JBDHVF010001132.1, forward strand.
GCGTCGGGGCGCCGAGCGCGCGCAGCACGTCGGCCGCGCGGCCCTCGTCGGCGGCGCTCACGACCCGCCGCATCGACGCGTCGCGGAGCCACGGAGGCGCGTCGCGAGCGGGCGCGAAGGTGCCCGTGCGCCAGTAGTCGACCCACGCGTCGAGCACGGGGTTGTGCGCGGGCGCCCGCACCACGTCGAGGTCCCAGCGCTTCACGAGGCGCACGGCGTAGTGGGGGATGTCGTGCGCGCGGAGCATGGGCTCGTGGTCCCAATGCTCGCGGCGCGGGAGCGCGTCGAGGGGCGCCACCGCCGACGGCCACGAGAAGCCGCCCGGCCAGGGCTCTCCGTCGGCCCACGCGAGGTCGCGGCGCCCCACGGCCCACGACGACACGGGGCCCAGCGCGGCGCGGAACGACCGTTCGAACTGCGCGCGACGCGAGCGCGTGAAGCGGGCGTCGAGCACGGTGCGCATGCGCTCCCACGCGCCGTCGACGAGCTGCCAGCCGACGACGAGGTCGTCGAAGGGCTCCATCGAGGGGCGCTCGGGGTCGCCCCAGGCGTTCCACGCGAGGCTCTGCATCGCGGGGAACCACACCCGGTCCATCACGTACGCGCAGCCCTCGTCGCGCGCGTCGCGCAACAGGTCGTCGGCGATCGACGGGTAGCGCGAGAGCCACTGCGGGTCGACGGCCGCGATGCGCCGCGAGAGGCACGGCGCCGGGTCGAGCCGTCCGCTGAGCGCGATCACCACGCGCGCCGCCGCGAGCTGCGTTCGCCACGCGCGCAGCGCGGGCACCGGCAGCCGCGTGAGCGCGCGCAACGAGGCCGCGT
>JBDHVF010001133.1:0-2707 GCA_039809605.1 Polyangiales bacterium
ACCTCGCGCTGCTCGGGTGGGCGCTGGGCGCGAGGCGCACGCGCCGGGAGCGCCTCGCGGCGGCGATCGTGTCGGTGGCGGGCGTCACGGCGCTCGACGTGATCGCGGGCCGGCGGCTCCAGCGCGCGAGCGGCGCGCCGAAGCCCGTCATCCGCGCGGTCACGGTCAACCGCACGCCGCTGGAGGCCTACGGCGCGTGGCGCGACCTCGAGCGGCTGCCGCGCTTCATGGCGAACCTCGAGTCGGTGCGCGCGCTCGACGACCGCCGCTCGCGGTGGACGGTGAAGACCCCCGCGGGCCCCGTGAGCTGGGACGCCGAGATCGTCACCGACACGCCCGGCGAGCGCATCGCGTGGCGCTCGCTCGAGGGCTCGCCCGTCGAGCACCACGGCGAGGTGACGTTTCACCCCGCGCCCGGCGGGCGCGGCACCGAGGTGCGCGTCGAGATGGTCTTCGGCGGCGGGCGCGCGGCGCGCACGGCCGCGAGGCTGCTCGCGGGCCCCGAGGCCGCGGGCGACCTGCGGCGCTTCAAGCAGGTGATGGAGACGGGATCGATCGTGCACTCGGACGCGAGCGTCTACCCCGGGATGCACCCCGCGCGGCCGTCGGACGAGAAGGTGCGGGTGCGCGCATGATGGCCAACTGCTGGATGGGCAAGAAGGACGTGCGCGTCGAGCGCGTCGCCGACCCGTCGATCGTCGACCCCCGCGACGCGATCGTGCGCGTGACCTCGACCGCGATCTGCGGCTCGGACCTGCACCTCTACAACGGCTTCGTGCCCACGATGGAGCGCGGGGACATCCTCGGCCACGAGTTCATGGGCGAGGTCGTCGAGGTGGGCCCCGCGGTGAAGAGCCTCTCGGTGGGCGACCGCGTCGTCGTGCCGTTCCCCATCGCGTGCGGCGCCTGCGCGATGTGCCAGCAGGAGCTCTACTCGTGCTGCGAGAACTCGAACCCCAACGCCCCGGTGGCCGCGGCGATGATGGGCCACTCGCCCGCGGGCATCTTCGGCTACTCGCACATGCTGGGCGGCTACGCGGGGGGGCAGGCCGAGTTCGCGCGCGTCCCCTTCGCCGACGTCGGGCCCCTGAAGGTCCCCGCGTCGCTCTCCGACGCGCAGGCGCTCTTCCTCTCCGACATCCTCCCGACGGGCTACATGGGCGCCGAGATGTGCGACATCAAACCCGGCCACGTCGTCGCCGTGTGGGGCTGCGGCCCCGTGGGCCAGTTCGCCATCGCGTGCGCGCGCATGCTCGGCGCCGAGCGGGTGATCGCCATCGACCGCTTCCCCTACCGCCTGCGCATGGCCGTCGAGCGCGCGGGCGCCACCGACGCCATCCACTACGAGGAGTACGACGTGCACGACGCGCTGCTCGCGATGACGGGCGGGCGCGGCCCCGACGCGTGCATCGACGCCGTCGGCATGGAGGGCCACGGCCACGGCCCCCTCTACGCCCTCGACCGCGTCAAGCAGGCCGCCTCGGTCGAGATGGACCGCCCGCTCGCGCTGCGCGAGGCGATCCGCGCGTGCCGCAGCGGCGGCGTCGTGTCGGTGATCGGCGTCTACGGCGGCTTCGTCGACAAGTTCCCCATGAACGCCGTGATGAACCGCTCGCTCACCCTCCGCGCGGGCCAGTGCCACGTGCAGCGGTACATGAAGCCCCTGCTCGCCCGCATCGAGCGCGGAGACATCGACCCGACCTTCATCATCACCCACCGCCTCCCGCTCTCGGAGGCCCCGCGCGGCTACGACCTCTTTCTTCACAAGCGCGACGACTGCATGAAGGTCGTGCTCTCGGCCTGACCTCTCCGCCCGAAGATGCCGTTGTGGTCGCGGCGCCCGCGCGTCTATCGTGCGCTCCGGGATGCGCGCCCGCTGGTCGACCCTGCTCCTCTGCGCGTGGCTCTCCCACGGCTGCGCCGGGCCCTCGGCGCCGCGGCAGGCCTCGGAGCCCGGCGCCCCGACCTCGCCTCGCCCCGGCACGTGTCACCGCGAGGTGCTCGCGTGGGCGCGGCGCTGCAGCGCGCGCGGCGGCGCCGTCGAGGCCGCGCAGTGCCCCACCGCCGACCTCTTCGTCGTGCAGGCCGGCGGGCTGCGCGTCGAGCTCGCGCGCGACCCGCGGCGCGGCTTTCAACGCGCGGGCGCGTGGGGCGTCTCCCCCGTCGGCAGCTTCGACGACTGGAACCGCGTCGACCCCGCGCTGCGCTCGGCCTTCGAACAGGTGCTCGCGTGCGCGCGCGCCGACGCCCGCCTGCCCGCCGACCTGCCCGCGCCCGCGCTCCGCGGGGCGGCGGCGCGCCGCGACGTGATCCGGCCGCCGACCTTCTTCGAGCGCACGCCGTGGCTCCTCGCGCTCGCGGCCCTCGCCTTCGCCGCCGCGCGCGCCCGCCGCGTGAGGGGTCGCGCGTCGCGCGTCGACGTGCTCGCGCCCGTCGCGCTCTTCGCCGTCACCGCGCTCTGGCGCGCGCGCGCGATCGAGGGCGCGTTCTTTCACCAGAACGGGCAGGGGCCGCTGTGGATCTCGCACCTCGCGCTCGTGCAGTACCACCCCTACGGCCCCGGCTACCTGGAGCTCTTCGGAGAGGCGGCGCACCTCTGGCCCCGCGCGCCCGAGCGCGCGGTGTTCGGCCTCCAGAACCTGCTCTCGGCCCTCGTGCCCGCGTGCGCGTGGGAGATCGCGCGGCGCGCGGGCGCCGGCCGCTGGCT